>NZ_JBMRFR010000007.1:0-219003 GCF_049384845.1 Stenotrophomonas sp. CASM101
GCCGGCAACCACAGGATATTCAGTTGATTGCAGTTGCCGGCCAGCGGCCGGCACTACCGGATGGCGGTCACCCCGGCACCGGGCAGTTGCTGGCCTCCAGCACACCCTGCAACCGCTCGCGGTCCTTGCGCGCGCTGTCGCGGTTCTCGGGCGCGGCGAAGCGCTCCCGGCCGCGGGCATCGCGGAAGCGCTGCTGCCAGGCACCGCAGCGCTGCGCTTCGGGAAGCGCTTCGCACTGATCGCGCACCACTTCACAGCTGGCGGCATTCACCGGCGTCACTCCGCCAAGGCCCTGTACTGTCATCAGCTCGCAGCGACCTGGCGCAGCCTCGTACTCGTACAGGTAGCCGCCGCCCTGGCTGTCGGTGCACTGGAAGATAGGAGGAAGCGGCGGCTTCGGTGAACCGTCACTTCCAGCAGCACGGGCCTCGGCATCGCGACGCAGCGTCGCGCTGTCAAGGATCTGGTCGTCTCCTTCGTGTTCGACCATGCCTGCTTCCATGATCGTGCGTCCTTCGTCCGCGCGTCGTGCCTTCGCTGGGGCCGCAGGCGCAACACCCGGGTTGGCCGGCAGCGGCGCGGGTGTTTCCACCGGGGTGGGGGCAGGTTCAGCGACCACAGGGGCAGCGGCGGCCGGCTGCGCGTTGCCCTTGCCGGGTATGCGCAGCACCTGCTGCTTGCTGCCAGTGGGACACGGCGTGCGCTGCAGGGTAGGGATGTCACTGCTGCTGGAGGTACAGCGGTAGATCACGCCCTCTTCGGCCAATGCGCTTCCAGGCAGCAGCACCAGGAGCAGCCAGATCACTCGGTTCATGCGTACAGCGTACAGGCTGCGGCGGCTTGCTGCGGTCAGCGTTCGCAATCGCGCGACAGGCGCGCATCGATGCCGCGCTGTTCGTTGCTGATGGCGGTGCGTTCACTCTGCAGCGCACTGTTGTACCGGCGATCCAGTTCCCAGCGGCGATCACGCAGTCGCGCACAGACTTCCTGCGGCGGCAACGCATGGCAGCTGTCGCGGACCAGCACGCTGCCGGCCGGAACCTGCACGCCCATGCCGATCGAGGGGGGACGATAACCCGCGCCTTCGCCGATCGGCGTGCCGGTGGCCGGGCGCGGTCCGGGGTAGGCCGGGCCGTGATGGGCGTGTGGCAGCCAGACACTGGTCCACAACGGCACCCAGCGCGAATTGCCTTCGTTGTTGTCGCTGGTATAGCGTCGGCCATCATCGCTCACGCATTCGTACATCGGCTGCGGCGGCTGGATGTAGACGTGGCGGACTTCGCGCTCGCGGATGACCGGGGTTTCGCCGGGCGGCGCAGGCGGGGCATCACTGCGCACCACCCGTGGAGCGGGATCGCGCGGGCGCTGCAGGTCGCGAACCTGCTGGCGGCCGCTGTTGCAGGGCGTGTCCTGCAGGGCCACGGCCCCGTTGCTGGAAACGCAGCGGTACACCCGCACGTCTTCGGCTGCGGACGCCGTCCACGGCAGCAGCAGGCACAGGCTGAAGGTGGCGCGCAGCAGGCTCATGGCGGCAGCGTGCGTGATTGTCCGCGGCAGTGCAATCGGTGGCTCAGGAGCGCAGCACGTTGCCGCTGAGCGCGTCGCGTATGGGGGTGGGTTGGGCCAGGCCACCGGTCTGTCCGTCAAGGATGCCGTCGAGCAGGCGCAGCAGGCGCGGATCCAGCTCTTCGCGGCTGCGCGCCGGTGGTTCGCCGGCCAGATTGGCGCTGGTGGAGACCAGCGGGCCGCCCCAGGCGCGGCAGAGTTCGGCCACCAGCGGGTGCGCGCTGATGCGCACCGCAATGCCGCTGTGTTCGCCGGTGACCCAGGGCTGCGCGCGCGGGCCAGCGGGCAGGATCCAGGTGTTGGCGCCGGGCCAGCTGGCCAGTACCGCGCGCTGGCGGGCGTCGGGCAGCGCCTGCAGGCGCACCCAGCCTTCCAGCTGCGCCAGCTCGGCCGCGACCAGGATCATGCCTTTCTCGATCGGTCGCTGCTTCAGCCGCAGCACCATGTGCACTGCCGCTTCCTGCGAGGGATCACAGCCCAGGCCCCAGACCGCTTCGGTCGGGTAGGCGATCACGCCGCCGGCGCGGAGCGTGGCGACAGCAGAGTCCAGGGTGAGTTCTTTCATGGCGGCGACCGGCCCGGCGTGGGCCTCCATTATCCCCCTGCTGCGTGCAGAAGGGGTGGTCGGCGCGGACGGTAGGTGCGGACCGTTGGTCCGCACACCTTGCCCCTCATCCACGCATGGCGTGGATCTACTTCTTCGCAGCGGCCTTCTTGACGGCTTTCTTCGCCGGGGCCTTCTTTGCGGCGGCCTTCTTCACCGCCTTCTTTGCCGGCGCCTTCTTGGCAGCAGCCTTCTTCGGCGCCGCTTCCTTCTTCACTGCCGCCTTCTTGGCCGGTGCCTTTTTCGCTGCCGCCTTCTTGGCGCCGAAGCCCTTGCGCACCGGCTTGCCGGTTTCTTCCATCAGCTGCTGCACTTCGGCCAGGGTCAGCGATGCCGGCTCGCGGTCCTTGGGGATCTTGCCGTTCATCTTGCCGTCGCTGATATACGGGCCGAAGCGGCCGTTCAGCACCTGGATGTCGCTGCCCTCGAATTCCTTGATGATCCGGTTGCGCGCGATCTCTTCCTTCTCTTCGATCAGGAACACGGCACGGGCCAGGTCGATGGTGTACGGGTCGTCTTCCTTCTTCAGCGAGGCGTAGGTGCTGCCACGCTTGGCGAACGGCCCGAAGCGGCCAATCCCGACGCTGACCGGCTCGCCCTTGTCCTCACCCAGCGCGCGCGGCATCAGGAACAGCTCCAGCGCGTCTTCCAGGGAGATGGTGTGCATCGACTGGCCAGGGCGCAGCGAGGCGAACTTCGGCTTCTCCTCGGCGTCCTCGGCGGTGCTGCCGATGGCGGCATACGGCCCGAAGCGGCCCAGACGCACGCTGACAGGCTTGCCTGTCTTCGGATCGGTGCCAAGCTCGCGCGCGCCACTGGCCTCGGCGCGGTCGACCGATTCCTTCTTGTCTTCCACCAGTTCCTTGAACGGCTCCCAGAAGCGAGCCATCAGCGGAATCCACTCTTCTTCGCCACGCGAAACGGCATCAAGCTCGTCTTCGAGCTTGGCCGTGAAGTCGTAGTCCACGTACTGGGTGAAGTGGCTGGACAGGAACTTGGACACCGCGCGGCCGACGTCGGACGGGCGGAAGCTGCGGCCTTCCATTTCCACGTACTTGCGGAACAGCAGGGTCTGGATGATCGAGGCGTAGGTCGAGGGACGACCGATGCCGTACTCTTCCAGCGCCTTCACCAGCGCCGCTTCGGTGTAGCGCGGCGGCGGCTGGGTGAAATGCTGTTCGGCCTGGATGCGTTCCAGCGGCACGCGGTCGCCCGGCTTCATCGCCGGCAGCTTGCGGCCTTCGTCCTCGTCCTCGGCGCTCTTGCTGTCCTTGCCTTCCTCGTACACGGCCAGGAAGCCGGGCACCACCACCGTGGTGCCGCTGGCACGGAACACGTGCTCGCTGCCGGCCGACAGGTCGACGCTGACGGTATTGAGCGTGGCCGGGATCATCTGGCAGGCGACGGCGCGCTTCCAGATCAGTTCGTACAGGCGGCGCTCGTCGTCGGTGAGGAAGCGTGCGACCTGGGCCGGGGTGCGCAGGGCCGAGGTCGGGCGCACCGCTTCGTGCGCTTCCTGGGCGTTCTTCGACTTGGTCTGGTAGGTGTTGGGCTGGTCCGGCAGCGAGGCGATGCCGTAGTCGCGGGCGATCACGTCGCGGATTTCCGCCAGCGCGTCCTGCGACAGGTTCACCGAGTCGGTACGCATGTACGAAATCAGGCCGACGGTGCCTTCGTCGCCGATGGCCACGCCCTCATACAGCTTCTGCGCAACCTGCATGGTCTTGCGGGTGGTGAAGCCGAGCTTGCGCGAGGCTTCCTGCTGCAGGGTCGAGGTGGTGAACGGTGGCGCGGGACGGCGCTTGCGCTCCTTGCTGGCCACGTCGGTGACATGCAACGAGCCCTGCGCGGCCTGCTGGATACGCAGGCGGGCGGCTTCGGCGGTGTCACCGTCGGTGATGGTGAACTGCTCGAACTTCTGCCCGTCCAGCTTGACCAGCTTGGCGTTGAAGTGCTGCGACGGGTGCGCGCATTCGGCCGCGATCGACCAGTATTCGCGGGCGACGAAGGCTTCGATCTCTTCCTCGCGCTCGACGATCATGCGCAGCGCCGGGCTCTGCACGCGGCCTGCGGACAGGCCGCGCTGGACCTTGCGCCACAGCACCGGCGACAGGTTGAAGCCGACCAGGTAGTCCAGCGCGCGGCGCGCCTGCTGGGCATCGACCAGGTCGCTGGCGATCGCGCGCGGCTGGCTGATCGCTTCCTTGATGGCGCGCGGGGTGATCTCGGTGAACACCACGCGCTGCATCGGCTTGTCCTTGACCAGCCCGCGTTCCTTCAGGATCTCGGCGATGTGCCAGCTGATCGCTTCACCTTCGCGATCCGGGTCGGTTGCCAGCAGGATGTCGTCGGCACCCTTGGCGGCCTTGGCGATCGCATCGACATGCTTTTCGTTCTTGTCGATCACGTCGTAGTGCATGGCGAACCCGTTGTCCGGGTCGACCGCGCCTTCCTTCGGGATCAGGTCACGCACATGCCCATACGAGGCCAGGACGGTGTAGTCCTTGCCGAGGTATTTGTTGATCGTCTTGGCCTTGGCTGGCGATTCGACGATGAGCAGGTGCTTGGGCATGTCGGGAGAGGTCTGTGGGCGGACCGGGAGAAGGGGCCGCTAGGGTGGAGCAAACGGCCGCATTAGTGAAGCGGCCACGGGCAAATCCATAAACTGAACGCCCGGTAATGTGCCGGGCGTTCAGGTTTCACCTTATTAGAGGAATCACGCCCGGCCGGCCCGTGTCAAGCAGCCAGGCGTGAGGATGGCCGTTCACGAGGCCATCTTGGCGATGAAGCCTACCGCGAACACCAGCAGGGCCAGGCCGACCAGAGACAGCAGGCCGGTCAGCACGAGCACCAGTACGGTTACCGTGCCCAGCTCCCGGCGCTGCAGCTGCGGCTGGTCGGTGTAGGCCCAGCGGTCGACCACGAGGGTGTCGCAGACCATGTCGTGCAGGCCCTGCTTGCGTTCGGTGAAGGCGGCCATCAGGAAACCGATGCCGAGCGTGAAGCTGCTCAGCAGCATGGCCCAGTAGCGACCAAATGCGCGGGCCTTGGTCAGGCGTTCGCCGTTGCCGCGCACCACCTTGATACCGACTGCCATCTTGCCCAGCGTGGCGCCGCCCTGCGAGGCATGGAACCAGGTGTAGTAGGCCATGCCGATGCCGAGGTTGATCAGGGCACTGGCCAGCTGGGCAACGATCTCGATGGCCGATTCGCCGCTGCCCACCGCGCCCATGCTGGCGCCGAGTATCGCACCAAGAATGGCACCGATGATGCTGCCGGGGACGACCAGCACGAAGTAATCGATCATGTAGGCCGCCACACGCTTCCAGAAGCCTGCGTAGACCACTTCACCGCCAACCACCGGCTGCGCGTGGCCACCGCTGCTGGTGGCCGCTGGAGCGCTGTAAGGCGAGCTGCTGAGCGCGCCGGTGCCGGGCAGCGGTGCGGTGCCGCTGTCGATGGCGGCGTAGTCGCTGCGCAGGTCGAACCCGCCGCTGCTGCTGGCAGCGCTGGCATCGGCCAGCGTCTGCAGGCCGAGCTCGTCGACCATCTGCCGCAGCGCAGCCCACTGGGCCATGCCCTCCCGCCAGACCAGGGTGTCCAGGTTGAGCTGGCCGCGCTGGAAGCGCTGGCGGATCTCCTGGACCGGCAGCGGGCCCTGGCGTTGCTGTCCTTCGGCGTAGTACCACTCAGTCATTGCATGTTCCCTGTTGAATCATCCTTGGAGGTGCTGGCGTGCGCGCGGTTCAGCCGCGGCACGACGGCGGCAGGTACTTGTCGTTGCTCTCGCCGCTGCATTCCCAGCGGCCGCTGTCGCGATCGTATTCCAGCCACAGCAGATCGCCATCGAGGCTCTTGCCGGGCAGCGCCAGGGTGGCTTCGATGCCGCAGTGGCCGTTGTTGAAGCGACCGATGTTCACCGCTGACAGCCCTGCATGGGCGAAATCACCCGGGGCCGGGAAGCCGGCGTCGTTGCCACCCGGGCAGCGGCCTTCGTCATCGGCGAAATGCTGCACCTGGTCCTTCAGCGGCTGCAGTGCGGTCACTGCGCCGGCGACCTTGGCGCGAAGGGTGTAGTCGTTGTAGGCGGGCAGCGCGATGGCGGCCAGGATGGCCACGATCGGTACCAGCACCAGCAGCAGGCCGCCGCCGATGATGGCGGTCAGGGCGCAGCCGGACAGCTTCTTCTTCGGCGTCGGCAGGGCGCTGGCCGCTGCGCTGGTGGCGTAGGGCGTGGACGGTGGCAGCACCGGTGGCTGCGGCGGAGGCGGTGCTGCCGGCTCCGGTTCGGGTTCCACGGGCGGTGCAGCGGCGTCCAGCGCCGGCACGATCAGGCCGAGCTCGTCGACCACGGTGCGCAACGGCTGCCATTGCGGCAGGCCGTCGCGCCAGACCAGGGTGTCCAGGGAGATCTGGTTGTTGCGGAACAACTCGACCAACTGTTCCGCCGGCAGCGGGCCTTGCTGCCGGTTGCCTTCTGCATGGAACCACTCGCTCACGGGGACGCTCCTGAATGCGCTATGCCCCCAAGTGTACGGTCAGTGCAGGGGTTCTGGCTCGTCCATGAACATCTGCGTCTCCATCCAGGCATACGCCGCCTCGGAGCCGGGCTGGTTGAACAGCACCATCAGCACGACCCACTTCAGGTCGTCCAGGTCCAGTTCGTCCTGGTCCAGGGCCATTGCCCGGTCCAGCACCAGCTCGCGCTGGTCGGCATCGAGGATGCCGTGCTGTTCCAGGTACAGCAGGAACCCGCGGCATTCCACGTCCAGCTTGTCCAGCTCGGGGCCGTGGTACACGCGCACGGGGCCATCGACCCGAGCCTGGGCCACGCTCGGCCGCTGCGCGGCCAGGGCATCGAGCCAGTCGAACGCCTTGTTGATCTCGGTTGGGCTGAAACCGGCCTGGATCAGGCCGTTCTGGAGCGAATCGCGGTCACGGATCAGGTCCGCATCTTCGCTGAAATAGTGTTCAAACAGGTACAGCAGTACATCCAGGATGCTCTCTTTCATTGCCCCTCGGCCTGCGTCGCGCGACGCTGTGGAGGTGAAGAAACTAGGGAGTTCGACAGTAGCGGCCGTGTACGCACACCACGATTCCCGCCAGTTCCATGGCCAGCAGCATGGAGGACACCTGGGGCGCCGTCAATCCACAGCGTGTGATCAGTGAATCCATACTGCTTGGGTTGTGCTCCAGCGCCCGCCACAAGCACTGGTAGTCAGGGTCGTCGGCCCAGTGCGCCGGCAGGCGTGCGGGCGGTGCCTGTTCAGTGGGGGTGGCCAGCCGTGATTGCAAGCCCGGCAGCTGCTGGCGGAGGGCGGGGGCCAGCAGTTCGAGGACCTCCTCCGGGCGCTCGACCAGTGCGGCACCCTCGCGGATCAGCCTGTGGCAGCCCGCAGCGCGCGGATTGAGCACCGAGCCGGGCAGGGCGCAGACCTCGCGGCCGGCCTCGGCGGCCAGGCGTGCGGTGATCAGGGCACCCGAGCGTTGGGCGGCCTCGACCACCACCGTGGCCAGGGCCAGCCCGGCTACCAGCCGGTTGCGGGCAGGAAAGTGGCCGGGGCGTGCGGGCGTGCCGGGCAGGTACTCGCTGAGCACCACGCCTTCGGCGGCGATGCGCGCCTGCAGCCGGGCGTGGCTGTCCGGATAGGCGCGGTCCGGTCCGGTGCCGATCACCGCCACGGTGCAGCCCCCCGCGTCCAGCGTGGCCTGGTGGGCGGCGGCATCGATGCCCGCCGCCAGGCCGCTGGTCACCGCCAGCCCGGCGTCGACGAAGCAGCCGGCAAACCGGGCTGCCAGCGCGCGTCCGCCCGGCGTTGGCGAGCGGCTGCCGACCAGCGCAACCGATGGGCGCCAGGCCCGGCTGGGGTCGCCGGCGATGAACAGCGCAAGGGGGGGATTGGGGACATCCAGCAGGGGCGGGGGGAAGGTCGGATCGGTGAAGGCCAGCAGGTGCTGGTTGTCGTCTTCCAGCCAGCGCCGTGCCACGGCCAAGGCCCGGGCGTCGGGGCGGTCCAGTGCGGCGCACTGCTCTGGCGTGCAACCGTGCGCGCGCCAGTTCGCGGCACCCTGCGCGATCGCGGTTTCCGCCCTGCCTGCGGCCTGCAGCAGGGCCCGCCGTGGTGCCAGCGCGCCGCCTGCCATCAACAGGCGCAGCAGCGCCTCGTCAGCTTGGTTGGTCATCCCCCCACTATCGAGCGCATGCAACAAAGGCGCCCTAGGGCGCCTTCGCATGTGGCTGTCAGACTTTGCCGGAGACCGCCCCTGTAGAGTCGACTGTCAGTCGACTACCGCGCGCAGCGCGGGCGCTTTCGGGGGGCGGTGAAGAGCAGTCGACTAACAGTCGACTCTACCGCGCATCCGGGTGCAGTGCGTTGTATCCCACGCGCACCGGCTTCACGCCCTGCATCACCAGTGCGTAGCTGACGTTGTCGAAGGTACGGAACACCATGGCGTGTGCGGCGTATTCGTCCGGCAGCGAGACGCGGCCGGCGCCGGTGCTGAGCGAATCATCCATGCGCGAGGAGTTCGGGTACTTCATGCGGTGCGCCACGTGGCGGCCCGGGCGCCACAGCGAGAACACGGTGCCGTTGTCCACGCCCTGCGCGCGGCCTGCGGAGATCGCGATCACGTCGCGCGGCCCACCAGCGGTGAACATGTCGGCAACGGCCAGCACGCGCACGTCGACGCCCTCGACACCGGCGGCCGGGACATGGGGGATGAACTGCAGGTCGTAGGGCCTGGCCTCGACGGGGACCAGGCGGTCGCCCGCACGTACCTCGCGGCCGCCCTCGTTCTTGTCCAGCACCAGGGTGGACGCCTCGACCTTGCCGCCGGCGACATGGGTGATGGTGCCGGTGGCGACCTGGGCCAGCTCATAGCCAAGCACGCCGCGGCGGTGGTTGGGGGCGTTGTAGGCCCGCCACAGGTTGCCGCTGCCCGGGGTGACGTCGCCGTTGGCGGTCAGGTCCTCGGTCGGCTTGGGCTGGGCATAGCGCACGGTCGGGCGGACCACGGCCCAGCGCTGGCCCAGCTGGGCGTCGGCCAGGCGCACGTACACCGCGCTGCCGCTGGTGACGCGCAGGCGCTCTTCTTCCAGGCCGGCCACGTAGGGCAGCTGGTCGATGCTGTCGACCACGCTCAGCTGCTTCAGGAACGGCTCGACCTGGGCCAGCGGAATGGCATCGATCGGGGCTTCCTGGCGCGGGCCGGGCTTGGCAGCGACGGTCACCCGGTCCAGGTAGGCCAGGCTTAGCACGTCACCGGGATAGATCAGGTGCGGATTGGCGATCTGCGGATTGGCCTGCCAGATCTCCGGCCACAGCCACGGCTTCTGCAGGAAACGTGCGGCGATATCCCACAACGTATCCCCTTTTCGGACCACATAGGTGTCCGGGTGCCCGCCATTCACTTCCACGGCGGTAGCATAGGCAGCCACGGTCAGCATCGCCGCGGCGACGACCGTACGAAAACGAAGCAACATAGGTGTGAAGCCCTGATTCCCCAACAGGTTCGCGCACTATAGTCCAGAAACCGGGGCGCAAGGCAAGCGTTGGAGCTAGAATCTGCGACGTATGCCGGCGTGCCGGCCCCCTATCCGGAAACAGCCATGGCCCTTCTCCCCATTCTCGAGTTCCCCGATCCGCGCCTGCGTACCAAGGCTGCGTTGATCGAAGCCGCCGAAGTCACCACGCCGGCCTTCCAGGAACTGATCGACAACATGTTCCAGACCATGTACGACGCCCCGGGCATCGGCCTGGCCGCCACCCAGGTGGACGTGCACAAGCGCTTCATGGTCATCGACGTCAGCGAAGAAAAGAATGAACCGCATGTGTTCATCAACCCGGAGATCGTCGCCAAGGACGGGGGCCGGGTGTACCAGGAAGGCTGCCTGTCGGTTCCGGGCATCTTCGCTGACGTCACCCGTGCCGATACGATCACCGTGAAATACCTGGACCGCAACGGCAAGGAACAGCAGCTGGAGGCTGGCGAAGTGCTGGCCACCTGCATCCAGCACGAGATGGACCACCTGGACGGCAAGCTGTTCATCGATTATCTGTCGCCGCTCAAGCGCGAGATGGTGCGCAAGAAGCTGGCCAAGCAGCGCAAGCACGTGGCGTGATCGCCAATCCGGGCCACCCTTCGGGTGGCCCGTGCCTGCGCGACGCGCGCGGGCTGTACGGCGCCGGCCGACGGCGCCGTTTTCTTTCCTGCACGAATCCATCCTGCAAGTGGGGTAGCCATGAGGATTGTCTTTGCCGGTACGCCGGAATTCGCGGTGTCGTCGCTGCGCGCTGCGGCGCGCCACCACGAGGTCGTGGCCGTCTATACCCAGCCTGACCGCCCGGCCGGCCGTGGCCGTGGCCTGGCGCCGTCGCCGGTCAAGCTCGAAGCCGTGGCCCGTGGCATTCCGGTCTACCAGCCCGAATCTCTGAAGGATGAAGCTGCCCAGCGGCAGCTGCGCGACCTGCAGCCGGACCTGATGGTGGTAGTGGCCTATGGCCTGATCCTGCCCAAGGCGGTGCTGGCCATTCCGACCCATGGCTGCTGGAACGTGCATGCCTCGCTGCTGCCGCGCTGGCGCGGTGCCGCGCCGATCCAGCGTGCGATCCAGGCCGGCGATGCGAAGACCGGCGTCTGCCTCATGCAGATGGAGGCCGGCCTGGACACCGGCCCGGTGCTGCTGCACCAGGAGCTGCCGATCGCGGCCACCGATACCGGCGGCCAGCTGCATGACAAGCTGGCCGAGCTTGGTGCCCAGGTGTTGTCCGATGGCCTGGGCCTGCTGCGCGCGGGCATCAAGCCGATCGCGCGGCCGCAGCCGGAACAGGGCGTGACGTATGCGCACAAGCTGGACAAGGCCGAAGCCAGGCTGGACTGGGCGCAGGACGCCGGCGCGCTGGCGCGTACCGTGCGCGCGTTCAATCCGTGGCCGATCGCCGAGGCAACGCTGGCCGGCGAACGCGTGCGCATCCATGGCGCGGTGGCACTGGAGGCAGACCACGGCCAGGCGCCGGGCACGGTGCTGGCCGCCGGCCGTGATGGCATCGACATCGCCTGTGGCCAGGGCGCACTGCGCCTGCGTGTACTGCAGCGGGAAGGTGGCAAGGCGATTACTGCGGCCGACTACCTCAACGCCCGCCGCGATCTGCGCGTGGGAGCATAAGCGGTGTCGAAGCAGAACGATTTCTCCGTCGCCAAGGCGGCGCCGGGAGCGGCCACGCGCATGCTGGCCGCACGCGTGCTGGCACAGGTGTTCACCCGTGGCCGGTCGCTGAAGGCCGAACTGGCCTGGGCGCTGCCGAAGCTGGCCGACAGCCGCGACCGCGCGCTGCTGGAAGCGCTGTGCTTCGCCGTCCTGCGCCGCCGCAGTACCTATGACGCGGCGCTGCAGTCGTGGATGCAGAAGCCGCTGTCGGCGCGTGATGCCGACCTGCGCACGCTGCTGATGGTCGGGTTCGCCCAACTGGACGTGCTGGCGTTGCCGGCGCACGCGGCGTTGTCGGCCACGGTCGATGCCGCGCGTGCCCTGGGTCGTGAGCGCCAGGCGGGCCTGGTCAATGCGATCCTGCGCCGCGCGCAGCGCGAAGGTTTCCCGGAACAGCCTGCGCGCGATGCCTTCCCGGCGTGGCTGGCCGATGCCGTCGAGCGCGACTGGCCGGCCCAGGCCGAGGCGATCTTTGCCGCCAGCCTGCAGCCGGCGCCGTTGTGGTTGCGCGCCAACCGCCAGCAGGGCGGCCGCGACAAGGCACTGGCGACGCTGGCCGAAGCTGGCATTACCGCGCAAGCCAGTCCGCTCAGCGCCGACGCGTTGCGCCTGGCCTCGCCGGTTGCCGTGAATCAGCTGCCCGGCTTCGCCGAAGGCGCCATCTCGGTGCAGGACCTGTCGGCGCAGTGTGCGGCCGACGCGCTGGCCCCGGCGGCCGGTGCCCGCGTGCTGGACGCCTGTGCGGCCCCCGGTGGCAAGTCGGCGCACCTGCTGGAGCGCGACCCCGGCCTGCGCCTGCTGGCGCTGGATATCGACGCGCGCCGCCTGGCCCGTGCACGTGACACCTACGTTCGCACTGGCGTGGGCGAGCATGCGCAGACCCTGGCTGCCGATGCCAGTGATCCGGGTGCCTGGTGGGATGGCGTGCCGTTCGACGCGATCCTGCTCGATGCCCCGTGCTCGGCCACCGGCGTGATCCGGCGGCAGCCGGATGTGATGTTCCACCGACGTGCCGAGGATATCGATGCGCTGGTCGGTGTGCAGGCCCGCCTGCTGGAGGCCTGCTGGTCGATGCTGCGTCCGGGCGGCGTGCTGCTGTATGCCACCTGCTCGATCCTGCGTGCGGAGAACATCGACCAGGTGCGGGCGTTCCTGAAATGGCACCCGGACGCGGTGGCAGAGCCGCTGGATGACCGATTCGGCCTGGACTGCGAGGGAATCGCGCGCCAGCGACTGCCGGGTGACAGCGATGCTGACGGATTCTTTTACGCGCGTCTGCTAAAAACAGCCTGACCCCCGCTGACGTTCCGAGTCCCATGCTGAATTCCCGCGCGTCGCGCGAGACGTGGTTGTTCGTGGCGATGGCCCTGCTGCTGCTGGGGGCCGGGCTGGGCCTTCGTGATCCGTGGCCATCGGACGAGCCGCGCTTTGCGCTGGTGGCCAAGCAGATGGTCGACAGCGGCCACTGGCTGTTCCCGCACCGCGGTACCGAGTTGTATTCGGACAAGCCGCCGATGCTGATGTGGTGGCAGGCTACGCTGTACGGCCTGGTCGGGCAGTGGCGCGTGGCCTTCCTGCTGCCGTCGCTGCTGGCGGCACTGGGTACGCTGTGGTGCGTGGTCGACCTCGGGCGGCGGCTGTGGACACGGCGGGTGGGGCTTTACGCCGGCTGGGCGCTGCTGTTCGCGCTGCAGTTCACCTTCCAGGCGAAGAAGGCGCAGATCGATCCACTGCTGCTGCTGTTCATCACCCTGGCCAACTACGGCCTGCTGCGCCACCTGTTGCTGGGACCAGGCTGGCGCTGGTGGTGGCTGGGCTGGTTCTTCGCTGGCATCGGCGTGATCACCAAGGGCGTGGGCATGCTGGCGCTGCTGATGATCGTGCCGGCGGTGACCGCTGCGGTACTGCAATGGCCACGGGTGGCACTGCACGCGCGCGATGCCCGCTTCTGGCTGGCGCCGCTGGCCTTCCTGCTGGCGGTGTCGTTGTGGCTGGCGCCGATGCTGCTGGCCGGTTTTGCCACCGGTTCGGACGAATACCGCGCGTACATGGACGACATCCTGTTCCAGCAGACGGCGCGTCGCTATACGCACTCGTGGGACCACCACCAGCCCTGGTGGTACTTCCTGGCGATCATGCCGTCGATGTGGATTCCCGCGTTCCTGCTGCTGCCGTGGGCGCTTCCGGCTTGGTTGCGGCGGCTGCGCCGGCGCGATCCGCGCTATCTGCTGCCGCTGTCCTGGTGGTTGATGGTGGTGCTGTTCTTCTCGATCCCCGACGGCAAGCGCGATGTCTACATCCTGCCGGCGCTGCCGATGTTCTGCCTGGCGCTGGCGCCGTTGCTGCCGGGGCTGCTGAAGCGGCGCGATGTGCAGGCCGTGGTGGGAGTGTTCACCGGCCTGCTGTCACTGGGCCTGGTCCTGGCTGGCGCGATGGCGGTGCTGGGCGACCCGGCCTTCGAGCTGCGCCTGACCCACAGCCGCGGACTGGCGCCCGGCGCCGTCGACGCGCTGGCCTGGACGATCCTGGCGATGGGCGTGTGGGGCGCATTGAGCCTGCTGGCCTGCGGTCGTCGCCGGCATCTGGCGCTGGTGTCGACCCTGGCGATGGTCTGGGTGCTGTACAGCCTGGTCGGCTACCCGCTGCTGAACGATTCCAGTTCCGCCCGCGGCCTGATGCGCACGGTTGGTACACGGCTGGGCCCGGATGCCGAGCTTGGGCTGGTGGCCTGGAAGGAGCAGCATCTGCTGCTGGCCGACCGCCCCGCAGCGACCTTCGGTTTCGAGTCGGACTGGGACGAGCAGCTGATTGCGGCCACGCGCTGGCAGCGGCTTGCGCCCGAACGCCGTTGGTTGCTGGTCCACGAGTACGCAATGCTGTCGTGCGTCGACCGCAGCCGCTCTGAACTGGCCGGCGTAGCCAACCGGCGGCGCTGGTGGCTGGTGCCGGCGGCGGCGGTGAAGGTGCCCTGCGTGGTCACCGCAGCGGAGCGGGAACGTGAACGGCGTCTGCAGGAACATGACTAGTCTCCCCCTTCCTGCTTGTCCAGTCTGTCCAAGCGGGGCCAAAGGCAGTAAAACAGCAGGCCGGGATGGCCTGCACCGCCCCTTCCCGTTCTTTCCAGCCGATTGCAGCGATACTTCCCGACGTGCCAGCTTCACCGGACAACCTGAACCTCATGGCCGGCGATCCGCTGGGCGTTCCCGCCGGCGGACGTCAGCGGGTGGCGCATGGGCTGGCCCAACTGGGCCTGTTCTGCCTGCCGGCACTGGTGCTGACCTTGCCCATCAACCTGTTGCCGTATGGCCTGCTGCTACTGCTGAGCACGCTGCTGGCGCCGGAGCTGCTGTGGCGCGCGCGCGGGATGGCCGGCCAGCCGGTGAAATTGCTGGCCTGGCTGATGCTGGCGGTGCTGGCGCTCGGCCTAATGTCGGTAGTGTTGTTCGAGCAGGGCCTGCGTGACGTCGACAACCGGTCGCGGTTCGTGGTGATCCCGTGGATCGCGCTGTGGGTCTGCGCGCTGCGTCCCGACGTGCGGTGGCTCTGGTACGGATCATTGACCGGCCTGCTCGCCGCCTTCGCGATGTCACTGTGGCAGGTGCTGGGTGGCGCCCCGCGCGCACAGTTGTTCACCAACGCCATCGTGCTGGCCGACATCGTGATGGTTTTGATGGTGCTGCTGGTGTTCTGTCGCCCGTCGCGGCGCTGGTCGCTGGTGATCCTCGGCATGGCGGCCGGCTGCGGCACCATCGTGCTGACCGGCAGCCGCGGTGTGTTCGCCGCCTTGCTGGCGCTGCTGGTGGTGCTGACGTTGAGCCTGCGCTGGCGCACCGGCGCGGCGCGCCTGTCGGTGCTGGCAGGCATGCTGGCGATCGGTGCGACCCTGCTGCTGTCGGTACCGGAACTGCGCCACCAGGTCCGCCTGAGCGAGCTGCACAGTGACGTGCAGCGGATGGAGTTGGGCGACAGTGATTCTTCCGCCGGTGCCCGCGTGGAACGCCTGCAGGTGGCCTGGGAGACCTTCCTCGACCACCCGCTGGTGGGTGTTGGCATCGGTCATTTCGACAGCGCGATGCTGCGCGTGCCGGTCTGCCGTGAGAACCCGGAAGAGTTGCGTTGCCACCTGGGGCATGCGCACAACGATGTTGCCGAATGGGCAGCGACCCAGGGCGTACCGGGCCTGCTGCTGTTGCTGGCGGTGTATGGCATCCCGCTCTGGTTGTTCGTGCGCCTGCATCGCCGCAGCGGACGGTCGACCTTCCGGGGGCCGGCCGCAGCCGGCATCATGCTGGTGATCACCTACGCACTGTGCGGCTTGACCCAGTCGATGTTCGCGCACCAGATGACAGCCAGTTTCTACGTGACCCTGGTCGGCCTGCTGACCGGCCTGTCGATCGTCGAGGGCGCGCGCCACCGGGCAATCACCGGGGCGTGATTCAGCGGCGCCCCGGACAGGGCCGGGCGATCAGGGGTTCGGCGGGTCAGCCACGGCCTGGCCGTTGCCCAGCATCCACAGCATGATGGTTTTCTGCCGCACGTAGTTGGCGCGTACGTAGGCATAGACCAGTCCATGCCAGCCGTCGCGGAAGCCGCCACGGAACAGGAAGCCGCGCCAGAACCGCCAGGCCGGCGCCAGCACCAGCTTGCCCAGCGTGGCCCGCTTGCCGCGTGCGAACTCGTGCTCGGCCATCATCCGCGCGTATTTCTCGGTCTTGGCCAGCTGTTGCTGCAAGGAGCGGTAGGGATAGTGGACCAGGTCGCCGCGCAGGGTACCGACGCTGCCGTCGACGCTGGCAGCCTCGTGGATCTCGCGCTTGCCGCGCCAGCCGCCCTGGCGGCGGTCGAACAGGCGCAACACTCGGTCCGGGTAGGCGTTGCCATGGCGCAGGAACCTGCCGAAATACTCCGACAGGCGGGCGAAACGGTAGCCGGCATGGCCGCTGAAGCCACTGTCGCGGGCCTGTTCGATGGCCGCGCGCAGTTCCGGACTGATCCGTTCGTCGGCATCCAGGCACAGTACCCAGTCGTGGCGGGCCTGCTCGACGCAGAATGCCTTCTGGCTGCGGAAACCGTCGAACCGGCGCTGCAGAACACGGGCGCCGGCAGCTTCGGCGATGGCGACGGTGGCATCGGTGGAGTACGAGTCCACCACCACGATCTCATCGCAGAACGCCAGCGAGGCCAGGCAGTCGCCGATGCGCCCGGCCTCGTTGAACGCGATAATGCACGCCGAAATGCGAGGCCGTTCGATGGGAGCGGTCGTGGAGGACATGATGGCCGGGTACCTGTTGTTTGCGACGGAGCGCTATGCGCTGCCTATTCTCGCCCCGTTGGCGCAGGCCTTGCACGCATCCGGGCAGGAGGTAGCGGCCTGGTTCGAGGACGGCGCGGCCGGCAGCAGCCTGCCGGGGGTGCCCAACGTGGGCCTGAAGCAGGCCCTGGCCCTGCGTCCGCGGGCGGTGTTCAGCGCGGCCAACTGGGTGCCGACGTTCCTTTCGGGCGCCAAGGTGCAGCTGTTCCATGGCTTCAACGTGGAGAAGCGGGACAGCGCGCGCGGCCACTTCCGGGTGCGCGGCATGTTCGACCTGTACTGCACGCAGGGGCCGGCCACCACCGCGCCGTTTCGTGAGATCGCGGCCCTGCAGGGCCACTTCGCGGTGGCCGAGACGGGTTGGCCGAAGCTGGATCCGCTGTTCCGCGACGATGGTGGCGAGAGCGCCGCGCTGCGCGCCGCCGCTGGAGGACGCCCGGTGATCCTGTTCGGTTCGACCTTCACCGAGCGCCTGAGCGCAGCGCCGCACCTGCACCCGCAGATCGCCGCCGATATCGCCGCCGGTGACCATTACTGGCTTCTCACCCTGCACCCGAAGTGCCCGCAGGACCTGTTCGAACGCTACCGCGCGCTGGCCGGCGCCAATGCCCGCTTCATCGAGCCGGAGCAGGTGATGGCCGCGCAGCGCGCCGCCGATGTGCTGGTGTCGGATACCTCGTCGATCGTTTCGGAGTTCATCGTGCAGCACAAGCCGGTGGTGACCTTCCGCAACCGCGTGCCCAAGCCACACATGATCGACTTCAATGATCCTGCGCAGCTGCAGGCGATGCTGACGCGTGCGCTGCACCCGGACGCGGCGCTGCAGGCGGAGATCGTGCGCTATGCCGATGCCATCCATCCGTACCGCGACGGCCTGTCCAGCGAGCGGGTAATCGCGGCCACCGAGGATTTCCTGTCCGGTGAAATGGGTGCGCTGCGGCGCAAGCCGTTCGGCAGCTGGATGCGTGATCTGCAGATCCGCAGGGACCTGGGCTACTGGGGCCCGTCGCAGCGGTAAGCCGAGCATTGGCTCGGCTCTAGAGTAGATCCATGCCGTGCGTGGATGCGCGCCCCCGCTCGCGGTAGTGCCGGCCGCTGGCCGGCAAGCTCGGGGATGTCTGCGGTTGCCGGCCAGCGGCCGGCACTACCTACCAGCGCAGCTTGCGCCGCGCCAGCGCCGCAGCCAGCTGATCCATCACCTGCTGCGCCTGTGCCTGCGGCAGATGGTGCAGGGTCAATGCCACATCGCCATGCGCGCCGGCAGTATCCAGCTGCAGGCTGCTGGTGCCCAACAGCTTGTCCAGCGGCGAGCGCAGCAGGCGCAGGCCCTGCACCTTGTCCAGTTCGGCCCAGCGCCACCAGCGCTTCCACCAACCGCCACGCACTGCCACGTAGTGCTCGTCCAGGTGCCAGGCCATGCGTGCCATCTGCCGATGAGCGACCAGCAGCGCCACCGGCAGCCACGCCAGCACCAGCAGGCCCCATGGCCCCCAGCGCCAGTACGCGGCTGCGGCCAGCAGGGGTACCAGCAGCAGCGTTCCCAGGCACAGCCGCCACCAGCCACGCTGCGGCATGGAGTGCCATTGCGTCGGCGGCCACTGCAGCTGAGGCAACAGGTGCTGCACCAGCTGCTCGCAGCGCGTCGCCTGGGCCAGTGGTGCCAGCTCGCGCAGGGCGCGGTCCTCATCGCGCGCAGGGCCACCGGCAGCGCTGTCGATGCGCAGCTGGCGCAGGCCGAACCAGCGATGCAGGGTGGTTTCGCGCAGCGTCCAGGCCTGGATGCGGCGACGCGCGACACTGCTGCGGGTGCGGCTGAGCAGACCGGCCGAGACGGTCAGGCGGCGATCCTGCTCGCTGAGGGTAAAGCCGTGATAGCGCAGCAGGGTCAGTACCACCGACAGCACGCGCAGCGCCAGCCAGCCCAGCAGCAGTGCGGCGGCCAGCAGCAGGAAAGCGCCTGCCACGCCGGGGTGCAGGTGGCTGGCGTAACCGAAAGCCTCGCGGCCACCACGTTGGATGGCTTCGTCCATCACCGGCCGCGGCACGGTCTGGAACAGCACGCCGAAGGCGGCAACCGCCAGTGCCCAGCCCCGATTGGAGAGCAGGCCCATGCGCATCACGTCCCAGCTGGACAGGCGCAGCAGGACGTGTTCGGAGTCGGCCACGGTGACCGCAGGCGCGGGGACAGCGTCGGTGGCCTGTGGTGCCTGCCCGCGCTGGCGCACGAGACGTTCCAGCGCCAGCGCCTGGTCCAGCTTCAGCACTCGCATTTCCGCTTCGGGGCGCACGCCGCCGGCCGACTCCAGGCGCAGCTCGGCCACGCCGAACAGCCGGTGCAGCGGATTCTGCCGCACTTCCACGTTGTGGATGCGGGCGAACGGAATCTCGCGCCGGTTGCGCGCAAGCAGACCGCTGCGCACGGTGATCGCATCGCTGCCGATGCGGTAACGGTAGCTGAGGTACTGCAGCACCGAGACCAGGACCAGCGCGGCGATCGCCGACAGTGGGATCAACTGCGCCCACATCGGATCGTGGTCGCCGCGCTGACCGAATACCAGCAGTGCGACCAGCGGCAGGAAGTAGTGGCGCAGCTGCATCAGCAGCACGAACAGCCATGACCACGGGTGCAGGCGGTGGTCCTCGCCACCGGCGCGCAGTGCTGCAGGCAGAGGCGGTGGCAGGCTCACAGGGCGTCAGCGTCCTGGTCGAGCTGGTGCGAAAGGGTGTCGCGCAGACGCTCGGCGTCGGTTTCATCCAGGCCGCTCACGGTCACCGCGCTCATGCGGGTGCCGGCGGTATGCACGATCAGCGTGGCAAGTCCTGCACGGCGTTCCAGCGGGCCCCTGCGCAGGTCCAGGTGTTGTACGCGCGAAATGGGAATACGGGTTTCCAGCTGCCACATCAGGTCTCGCCGCAGGCCCAGGCCCTGTGCGTCCAGCCGCCAACGGGTGCGGACCAGGCGGCGGTGGCTGAGCCATGCGCCACATGCAGCCCCTGCCAGCAGCCCGAGGGCGGCGACCCACGCGCCGCCGGGTAGATCGAAGAACCACCATGCAGCCGCCAGCGGCAGGCCTGGCACAAACAGGCCGCCGAAAGCGCCTTCCAATGCCGCCAGCCGCGCGGCGCGGCGCGGGAGCGACTGCCACGCGTCGGCGGGCGGAGCGGTCAGGGAGATGTCGGTCACGCGGGCTCCGTCAGGTGGCAGGGCGAGCGGTGGCGGCGGTAGCCGCACCGCGCAGACGGTAGCAGGTCGGCTGCGTTACTGGGCAGCCTGGATCAGCGCATCCACGTCCAGCAGATGTCCTGCGCGATCGGCCTTGGTGCGCAGGTAGTGCTCGTTCTCGGCGGTGATCTCGCCGGTGACAGGAATGCAGTCCAGTACCTCGATGCCGGCATTGCGCAGGCGCTGTGCCTTGGTCGGGTTGTTGCTGAGCAGCGCCACGCGCGAAATGCCAAGGCCGTGCAGCATGGCCACCGCACTGCCGTAGCGGCGCTCGTCGGCGCCGAAGCCGAGCTGCGCATCGGCGTCGATGGTGTCCAGGCCGTCGTGCTGGTAGCCGTAGGCACGCATCTTGGCTGCGATGCCGGTGCCACGGCCTTCCTGGTCCAGGTACAGCAACACGCCGCCGCCCAGCTCCTTCAGTTTGCGCAGGCCGCGCCGCAGCTGGTCACCACAGTCGCACTTGAGCGAACCGAACAGGTCGCCGGTCAGGCATGAGGAGTGCACGCGCACCGGCACCACCGCCGACAGGTCCGGTTCGCCGACGATGATCGCGACCTGGTCGCGCTGGGCCACGCCGCCGCGGAACACCGCGAAGGTGGTCATGCCGACGTCGCGCAGCGGCACCGGCGAACGCGCCACCAGTTCGTAGTCGTGGGCCGCATGTGCTGCGCCTTCGGCCAGGTCGCACAGGGCCACCTCGGCGGCACCCTCGAAGGTGCGGTCATCAACGTCCAGGCGTACCGCCACCATCGCCGGCAGCAACAGGCCCAGGCGGGCCAGCTCCACCGCGCCGGCATCGAAGGCATCGCCCGCCGTCCAGCCGTCGGGCATCGGGCCCGGCTCGCGCAGGTAGCCCAGCGAGGGGAGGGCATCGAAGGCAACGCCGGCCAGCGGCAGGCGTGCGCCTTGCGGGGCCTCCACGCCGAGCACGCGGGCGCGGGTGGCGGTCAGGAACAGGTAATGCCGCTCGCGGGCGGCATTGGCGAAGGCAGCGAAGCTGCTGGCCGTGGCGCTGTCCAGCGCGATCACCGCCAGGCGCTGGCCGTGGCCATCGTGGAGCAGCACCGGGCGACCGGCGCGCAGTTCGGCCACCGCGCGCTCACAGCGGATCGCGGCCGGATCGCCGAACAGGGAAGAAGCAGCAGGCATGGCAGGACCGGGGGAGGCGGACATCGCAGTCTCTATGGGGGCGACGGCGTCGTATTCAACGTGGTGCGGCCAGTGGTCGCAGGCGGCCGTCAGTGGGGGTGTTCCTCAGTTGCGTACGGGTCTTCCTCGCCGCTGCCCGGCGGCCGCAACGTATAGCGCTTGTAGGTCCACTGGTACTGCGCCGGGTCGCGGCGGGCGATGCGCTCGATGCCGGCGTTGAGCGCGGTGGCGGCCACCTGCGGGTCCGGGTCGGCCACGGCCGGGTCGGTCGGTTCGATGTGCAGGGCGAATTGCATGCCCGGCCCGATGCGCTCGCACCAGCCGTACAGCACGGTGGCGCCGGTGCGCTCGGCCAGCCGGTTGACCAGGGTCATGGTCAGCGCCTGCACGCCGAAGAACGGCACGAACACGCCGTCGCCGGCCTTGGGCTGCTGGTCGGGCAGGATGCCGGTGGCACCGCCGTCCTTGAGCACCTTGAACAGCTGGCGCACGGCCGGACCCTCGGCGCGCACCTGCTGCACGTTCTGGCCGCCGCGCACCAGCTGCAGGAAGGCATCGCTGGCCTCGTCCTCCGGCGGCTTGTAGACGATGGCGATCTGCCCGCGCGAGGCCAGCCACTGGTTCAGCAGCTCCCAGTTGCCGAAGTGCGGGGCGGCCACGATCACGCCCTTGCCGCTGGCCAGGGCTGCGTCATACAGGGCCTCGCCGTGGCGCTGCTTCAGATGCAGGCGCAGGTTGTCGGCCGGCGCCTGGCTCCACAGCCGCAGGGTCTCGATGGCCTGCAGGGCGGTTGAGCGCAGCAGTTCGCGGTGCAGGCGGTCCCGCGCGGCACTGTCCAGGTCGGGGTAGGCCAGTTCGAGGTTGCGCCGGGTGACACGGCTCTCACGGGCATTGAGACGGATCCAGGCCCACGCCAGGGTGCGCGCGAACGCCCGCAGCAGCGGCCAGGGCAGGCGGGCGAACAGGGTGGTGGCGCGGTGGACCAGCCGGGCTTTGCGTTGCGGATTCATCGGCGCCAGTTTAGCCAAGGGCGCTGCTATCGTGGCCGGCCCTGTTCATTGGAAGCCCAGATGCTCGTCCTGATCCAGCGTGTCAGCCAGGCTGCTGTCCATGTAGATGATGAAACCGTGGGCCAGATCGGACCAGGCCTGCTGGCGCTGGTGGGCATGGAGCCGGGCGATACCGAGGCCCAGCTGCGACGGATGGCCGAGCGCCTGCTGGGCTACCGGGTGTTCGCCGACGAGGCCGGGAAAATGAACCGGTCGCTGCGTGACACCGGCGGCGGCCTGTTGCTGGTCAGCCAGTTCACCCTGGCCGCTGACACCCGTTCGGGCATGCGGCCGAGCTTCACCAGCGCCGCAGCGCCGGAGGAGGCTGAACGCGGGTTCAATCAATTTGTCGAGATCTGCCGTGAAAATCACGCGCCAGGGGTGGAAACAGGCCGGTTTGGTGCCCATATGGTCGTCAGCCTGGTCAATGACGGTCCTGTGACCTTCCTTCTCCGGCCCTGAGCCTGCGGGACCACCGCCCGGCAGGCGGGGCCCCGGGCTGGTATAATGCTACGTTCCCTATTTCCTACCCAGCCGGTGGCGCGAGCACTACATGGCCAACGAACGTCCTGCCCAATCCGAAATCAAGCAACTGATCAGCAAGGGCCTGGAACAGGGCTACCTGACCTACGCCGAAGTCAATGACCATCTGCCGGACGACATGGTCGACCCGGAACAGATCGAAGACATCATCGGCATGATCAACGGCATGGGCATCGATGTCCATGAAGTTGCGCCGGATGTGGAAACCCTGCTTCTCAACGACGGCAACACCGGCAACCGCGAAGTCGATGACACCGCGGCCGAAGAAGCTGCCGCCGCGCTGAGCGCGCTCGACACCGAAGGTGGCCGTACCACCGACCCGGTGCGCATGTACATGCGCGAAATGGGCACCGTCGAGCTGCTGACCCGCGAAGGCGAAATCGCCATTGCCAAGCGCATCGAGGAAGGCCTCTCCCAGGTCCAGGCCGCGCTCGGCCAGTTCCCGGTGTCGGTCGAGTCGCTGCTGAACGACTACGAAGCCCACAAGGAAGGCAAGAAGCGCCTGGCCGAAGTGATCGTCGGGTTCAATGATCTGGTCGACGAAGAGCCGGCGCCGCCGGCGGTCGCTGCCGATGACAGCAGCGATGCCGACGCCGAAGGCGACGAGGACGAGGACGATGATGTCGAGGGTGGCGAGGAAGAAGCCGCACCGACCGGTCCGGACCCGGAGGAAGTCGCCGCGCGCATGCAGGCGCTGAGCGATGCCTTCAATGCGTTCAAGAAGGCCGCGACCAAGGGCGACAAGAAGAACCTGCCGCGCCTGCGCGAAGAGATGTCGGCGGTGTTCGTCACCCTGAAGCTGCCGCTGCCGCTGACCGACGTGCTGACCAAGCAGCTGCGCGACACCATGGCCGACATCAAGTCGCATGAGCGCCGTGTGCTGAACCTGGCCACCGTCACCGCGCGCATGCCGCGCAAGGACTTCATCCGTTCCTGGGAAGGCAACCAGACCAACCTGGAATGGGTGGAAGACGCACTGAAGCGCAAGCAGAAGTGGTCGTCGGCCCTGCGCGAAGTGAAGGACCAGATCATTGCCGAACAGCAGGCGACGATCGACATCGAGAAGCTGACCCAGCTGGACCTGGAAGAGCTGAAGGAAATCAGCCGTGCCATGGCCTACGGTGAAGCCAAGGCGCGCAAGGCCAAGAAGGAAATGGTCGAGGC
Organism: Stenotrophomonas sp. CASM101; assembly: GCF_049384845.1. NCBI lineage: Bacteria > Pseudomonadati > Pseudomonadota > Gammaproteobacteria > Lysobacterales > Lysobacteraceae > Stenotrophomonas > Stenotrophomonas sp. CASM101. Next base: position 23,818 of record NZ_JBMRFR010000007.1, read on the forward strand.
CAACCTGCGCCTGGTGATCTCGATTGCCAAGAAGTACACCAACCGCGGCCTGCAGTTCCTGGACCTGATCCAGGAAGGCAACATCGGCCTGATGAAGGCGGTGGACAAGTTCGAATACCGCCGCGGCTACAAGTTCTCGACCTACGCCACCTGGTGGATCCGCCAGGCGATCACCCGCTCGATCGCCGACCAGGCGCGCACCATCCGTATCCCGGTGCACATGATCGAGACGATCAACAAGTTGAACCGCATTTCCCGCCAGATGCTCCAGCAGTACGGCCGCGAGGCCACGCCGGAGGAGCTGGCCAAGGAAATGGACATGCCGGAAGACAAGATCCGCAAGGTGATGAAGATCGCCAAGGAGCCGATCTCGATGGAAACCCCGATCGGTGACGACGAGGATTCCCATCTGGGCGACTTCATCGAGGACACCAACGTGGAGTCCCCTATCGAGAACACCACCAACATCAACTTGTCTGAAACCGTGCGCGACGTGCTGGCCGGCCTCACCCCGAGGGAAGCCAAGGTGCTGCGCATGCGCTTCGGCATCGACATGAACACCGACCACACGCTGGAAGAGGTCGGCAAGCAGTTCGACGTGACCCGCGAGCGCATCCGCCAGATCGAAGCGAAGGCCCTGCGCAAGCTGCGTCACCCGAGCCGCTCGGAGCAGCTGCGCAGCTTCCTGGATATCGATTGATATCCGGTGATGGCTGATGTGTTGAGAGAAACCCCGCTTCGGCGGGGTTTTTCTTTGCCACCACATCCCTGTAACGCCCCGCCAGTGCTCGGCAGGGCCATATGATTACGTAACAAATAATGTAACAAAGATCCGCGTCGAAGCTGGCGCTTCGTGAATATGTCCATTATTTTCAGGCTCATAGATGCAAGATCGTGCTTGCAGTCCCGTTTTTTTGATGCTAATTACGTAACAAGCTTCGTATTACGTCATGCACATGCCACGCGCTCAACGCCCACAGGTATTGGATCTGATCGCTCAGCTGGCCCCCGGCCAGCCGCTACCAGCCGCGGCGCTGGCCGAGCGTCTGGGGGTGGACCGGATGGCGCTCAGCCGGCTGGTGGCCGCCAGTGGCCCGCAGGTGGTGCGCATGGGCAGAACGCGGGCAACCGCCTATGCGCTGCGGCGGCCCACCCGGGCAGGCAGCGAATGGCCGCTGTACCGGCTGCGCGAAGATGCGACGCTGGAGGAGCTGGGGCGGGTAATTGCGCTGGTAGGAGGCGGCTTCCATGTCGACGCCGGGCCTGACTGCCCGAACCTGCGACGCCCGCCCGAAGGTGACGTTGCTGCCTTCTTTCCTGACTTACCGTGGTACCTGGATGACCTGCGACCGCAGGGATTTCTTGGTCGCAGCTTCGCCCATGGCCGTGGGCAGGCGCTCGGCCTGCCGAAGGACCTCAAGGGCTGGCAACCGGACGATGTGTTGATGTCCCTGGTAACCGCTGGCGGGACTGAAGCGGGCGATCTGCTGCTCGGTATCGCTGCTGTGGAGGCGGCGATGGAGACGTTGCAGGCGCCGATCGATCGGGTTGCGGCCGACGATCGTCTTGCACAGTATCGCGAGCGTGCGCGTGCTGCGCTGGACGGAGAGGACGTGGGCTCCTCGCCGGGTGGCGAGCAACCCAAGTTCACCGCCACCGTGGAGGTCCACGGCAGGCGCCGCTCGGTGCTGGTCAAGTTCGCGCAGCCCGATGAAGGCGCCGCCGCCCAGCGCTGGAGCGATCTGCTGGTCTGCGAACATCTGGCGCTTGAGGCCCTGCGCCAGTCCGGACAAGCCGCGGCGTCCAGTGAACTGCTGCAGTCGCCCACGCACACCTTCCTGGAAATCGAGCGCTTCGACCGCACGCCCGATCTGCTGGGGCGGCGAGGCCTGGTCTCGCTGCTGTCGCTATCGTCCGCGTTCACCGGCGAGGTCACCCCAGCGTGGCCGGTTGCAGGCGCCGAACTGCGTGATCAAGGCTGGCTGACGGCCGACACCGTGCAGGCGATGGGCCGACGCCACGCGTTCGGGCGGCTGATCGGTAACAGCGACATGCACCACGGCAACATCGCCTTCCACTTCGTTGATCGCGGCCCGCTGCCGTTGGCGCCGGTCTACGACATGCTGCCGATGTCGCTGGCGCCGTCAAAGCTGGGCGTGTTGCGCGCGGACGAGCCGCTGTCGCCGGTCGCACCGCTGGGCAGTGGTGATCTGCAGCATCTGCGCTGGGCGGCACCGGTGGCTGAAGCATTCTGGCAGTGCGTGGCTGTTGATGGGCGGATCCAGTCGCCAGCAATGCGGTCATTGGCGGGGGCGAACGCCGAGCGGGTGCGGGAGATGGGCGCGCGGTTTGGGTGAGCCAGCTGTTGCGCAAGCCTGGGCGCGCGGCGTTGCGCAGCGATGGCTGAGGGTTTTTCAGTGTGTCTTGGCGCCGGCGGGTAGCCGGTTGAGCGCAGGCTCCACTACACTGTGGCGCTGCGCCGGGCCTATAGCTCAACGGTTAGAGCAGGGGACTCATAATCCCTTGGTTCCAGGTTCGAATCCTGGTGGGCCCACCACATAGACATCCGCGACTGTCCGAAAGAGTCTATTTATCCAGGTAAGTATTGGTTTTTTCGGCGGCATGCTGTCCGGCTGTGTCCGTCGTCATTCGGTTGCATCCACTAAAAAAGTGAGTCAGTGTGTGTGTCATCGGGCTGTGTGGCCCTGGGTGACTCACAGGATCTTGACTCACATGCTGACTGACACCAAGTTGCGCGCACTGAAGCCCAGGGAAAGTCCCTTCAGGGTTGCCGACGCCAATGGCTTGTGCATCGAAGTTCGTCCATCAGGCGCCAAGGTCTGGCGTTACCGCTACCGCCACCTGGGCAAGGCAAGCATCGTCACTCTGGGTGAGTACCCTTCGATGCCCTTGCAGGCTGCCCGAGCCGAGCGGGATCGCCTGCGTACTCAATTGCGCAGCGGTGCAAACCCCGCACAGATGGCCAGGATCGAGAGGGCAGTGCAGGGGGAGCGGTCTGCCAACACTTTCAGTGCCATTGGCCTTGAGCTATTGGCAAAGCGGACGAAAGAAGGGCTGTCTCCTGGATCTGTCTTGCGGGAACGAAGGTTGATCGAGAAGGACCTTGCCGGTCTGGCCGACCTGCCTATCGGTGACGTTAGTGGGCCCATCCTTTTGGCGGCGCTTCGGAAGCTTGAGCAACGAGGGGTCGTTGAGACAGCACACAGGGCAAGGGCGCATGCCGGCAGGATCTTCCGCTATGCCATTGCCACGGGGCGAGCTGATCGAAATCCCGCACAGGACCTCACAGGTGCGTTGGAGCAACCAAAGACCAAGCACTTCGCCAGTGTGACCGAGCCTGCTGCAATCGGTGAGCTCTTGCGCGCTCTCTGGGGCTACCAAGGGGCCTTTGTGACGCAGGCTGCCCTTAAGCTGGCTCCAATGCTGTTCGTGCGCCCAGGAGAGCTGCGGCAGGCTAAATGGGCTGACATCGATCTTGCGGCTGCCGAGTGGCGGTATGTGACCAGTAAGACAAAGACTTCGCACATCGTCCCGCTTTCCAGGCAGGCGGTGGATGTCTTGCAGGGCCTCTACCCCTACACCAAGCGCAGTGAGTTCGTCCTCCCTAGTGTCCGTACTGTCCATAAGCCAATGAGTGAGAACACGCTCAATGCGGCCTTGCGCAACCTTGGCTTTGATTCGGACACCATGGTTGGGCATGGATTTCGTGCGATGGCACGAACCGTACTGGATGAGGTGCTTGGCTATCGTCCTGATTACATCGAGCATCAGCTGGCGCATGCCGTAAAAGATCCACTCGGTCGGGCCTATAACCGTGCCACCCATCTGACCGAGCGTCGGAAGATGATGCAGGCTTGGTCTGACTATCTGGATCGCCTGCGCGAAGAACAGCCCAAGGTTTCCCCGTTTCTCGCTAAGCGCGCATAACCGCTAGTTCGCCAGGTGATTGAAAAATTCCATTGATATCAATGGAATTTTTCATATCTGGGCTGACTGGGATGCCGCAGGCAGCTGGCTGCGGCTGGACCATTTTGGGCATCGGGGCGCCTGCAAGTGGCGCGCATCGGCCTTTCTGGTTAGAGCAGTGCATGCCTTGGGAGTAGACGGGCAGGGCATGGCCCTCTCGGCACATATGTCGACGGCATACGAGTGCGCTGGGTCGGTGCCGCAAAGCGTCTTGAATCAGCGCATTGGTTATCAGACAGGCTTCCGAATCCCAGTTGCGATGAGGGTCATCAGCAGCAGCTGACTATGGTAGTGATCCTTGTGCCGTAGCGTCCTGATGGCCGTTCCGCATTGATCTGCAGGTGGATGGGCTGCCTCGAACGGAGATGGTTATCAAAATGCAGTCCGTGTGTGATCATGATGGGAGTGTTTGGGTGGTTGCCGGTAGACCGCAGGCTTTCCCTAGAGCTCTTACAAGGAATTACTGACCCGGATGAGTGATCTTTCCCCGGTATCGCACGGATGTCGAACGAACAGCTTGCAGATCTAACCCAGCCACAACGCGACCGGCTCGCGTTCGTGGAGTTGCGCGTGCGCTTCATCGGGGAGATACGCCGTCAGGACTTGGTCACGCGGTTTGGCACCCAGTCCGCCGCCGCATCCAGGGATCTGGCGCTGTACAAGGAGTTGGCCCCGGGCAACATCGACTACGACCCCAGGGGCAAGTCCTACGTCCTGGGGCCGGACTTCCGGCCGGTCTTCGACTTTCCACCGGAGCGGGTGCTGTCGTGGCTGACCCAGGGCTTTGGCGACGGTGAGCCGATGCGGCTAAAGGCGTGGGTGGCTAGCGAGAGCCCGTCACGGCTCACGCATCCGGATCTGGATGTGCTGGCGAACGTGACCCGGGCGATACATCAGGAGTGCCCGCTCGGCATCGAGTACCACTCGATCTCCAGTGGCCGTACCGAGCGGGAGATCGTCCCGTTCGCGCTGATCGACAACGGCCTCCGTTGGCACGTCCGCGCCTTCGACCGGAAGTCCCAGGAGTTCCGGGATTTCGTCATCACCCGGATCAAGTGCCCGGTGGTGCTCAAGGGGCAGCCAGTGGCGCCCCACGAGATGAGCGATCAGGACATTCAGTGGACCCGAATCGTCGAACTGGAGCTGGTGCCACACCCAAGCCAGCCCCGGCCGGAGATCACCGAGATGGACTACAGCATGCAGGGTGGCGTGCTGCGGATGAAGCTGCGGGCAGCCACCGCCGGTTACATCCTTCGCCAATGGAGTGTGGACTGCACGCCCGACCACAGCTTGCGCGGGCATGAGTATCGCTTATGGCTGAAGGATTGCATGGTGCTTTACGGCGTCAAGAACGCTGTTTTGGCGCCAGGTTACGTAGTGCTTGGTCAGGAGTTGGATCGATGTCAGGATTGATTTCCTCATATCACGCGAAGTACTACGCCCATGAAATTACCCGCCGGCATGGCGCTGATGGCGTAGATCGTTTGTCGCGATCGTTGTTCGACGCCAGTGTTGATCTGAACCCACATCAGATCGAGGCGGCGCTGTTCGCACTTCGGAACCCGCTGCAGGAAGGCGTGCTGCTGGCTGACGAGGTGGGCTTGGGTAAAACCATCGAAGCCGCGCTGGTGGTTTGCCAATACTGGGCTGAGCGCCGCCGTCGGCTCTTGGTCATCTGCCCGGCGAGCCTGCGCAAGCAATGGGCGCAGGAGCTGCACTACAAGTTCGCCGTGCCCACCACCGTGGTCGATGCCGTTTATCTGCGTAAGCAGTCCGCTGGCGACATGCTTGCCAACCTGCAACGGCAGGTTGGCAAGGCGGTCGTTATCATGTCCTACCAGTTTGCCGCCAAGCTGGAGGCAGAGCTGCGTGCTGTGCCTTGGGATGTGGTGGTCATCGACGAAGCGCACAAGCTGCGCAATGCGCACCGTGCCAGCAACGGCACAGGACAGGCGCTCAAGCGTGCGCTGCAAGGCCGCAAGAAGCTGCTGCTCACCGCCACGCCGTTGCAGAACTCGCTGATGGAGTTGTACGGCCTGTCGACGCTTATCGACGAGCACATGTTTGGCGACGAAACTGCCTTCCGCAAGCAGTTCATGAACAACGAAACAGGCTTGGAGGAACTGCGTGAGCGTCTTGCCAGCTTTGCCAAACGCACGCTTCGTCGCGATGTGCTGGAGTACATCAAGTACACCGAGCGCAAGGCCCTCACCCAGCCGTTCAACCCCACTGACGACGAGCAGGCGCTGTACGAGCGCATCTCGGCCTTTCTGCAAAAGGAAGACTCCTACGCCCTGCCCAAGCAGCAGCGCCACCTCACGGCACTGATCCTGCGCAAGCTGCTGGCCTCCAGTTCGCACGCCGTTGCCGCCACCTTGGTCACCATCCGCGAGCGCCTGCAAGGCCTGCTCGCAGCGGGCAAAACGGAAGACGACGGCAGCCAACTGGTCGAACAGCTCATTGCCGAGGACGACCTGGAGCAGGACTACCTGGAAGAGGAAGCCAGCGAGGCAGAAGAAAACGTCGAAGCCCCGACGCCTGCGCCAGTCGAAGAAGGTAAGCCGGGCGCAGCAAAAGATGCCCATGCCGTCCGCACCGCCATCACCACCGAGATCGCGGAGCTGACTGCATTCGTCGATGCCGCCCAAGCCCTGAAAACCGACACCAAGGCACAGGCGCTACTGAAGGCGCTCGGCTTGGGCTTCAGCAAGATGGCCGAGCTGCGCGCGCCACGCAAGGCCATCATCTTCACGGAATCCAAGCGCACTCAGGAGTACCTGCACCGCTTCCTCTCAGCCAACGGGCACGCGGGCAAGTTGGTGCTGTTTAGTGGCACCAACACCCACGAGGAATCCACCGCCATCTACCAGCGCTGGCTGGAAGAATATAGAGGCACAGATCGCGTCACCGGCTCGCCGCAGGTAGATCGCCGCACCGCGCTGATCGACCACTTCCGCAAGGACGACGGCACCGGCGCGGAAATCATGATCGCCACTGAAGCGGCTGCCGAAGGCGTCAACCTGCAGTTCTGCGCGCTCATCATCAACTACGACCTGCCGTGGAACCCGCAGCGCGTCGAGCAACGGATTGGCCGCTGCCACCGCTACGGTCAGCGTTTCGATGTGGTGGTCATCAACTTCCTCAACACCCGCAACCAGGCCGACCAGCGCGTGCTGGAACTGCTCACCGAGAAGTTCAACCTGTTCTCTGGCGTGTTTGGCGCCAGCGACGAAGTGCTGGGCCGCATCGAAGGTGGCCTCAATTTTGAAAAACGCATCCTCCAGATCTACGACACCTGTCGTCAACCCGAGCAAATCGAAGCCGCCTTCAATGCCCTGCAAACGGAGCTGGAAGAGGCAATAGCCGACCGGATCAAAGACACCCAGTCCCAGCTGCTGGAAAATTTTGACGAGGATGTCCACGACCGGCTCAAGCTGCGTCTTCAGGACGCCGAGGCACGTCTCGACAAGCTGGGGCGCTGGTTCTGGGGTGTCACTCGGTATGCGCTCAATGACCGCGCACGCTTCGACGAGCAGTCCTACGCGTTCTCATTGAGCACACCGCCAACCGGTATAGCCACAGGCCGCTACCAGCTCATTCGTGCCCATACACAAAACCAAGCGCAGCCGGACATGCTGGCGCACGCTTATCGCCTCAGCCACCCGCTGGGGGAGTGGAGCATTGAAGCCAGCCTGAATGCGGCCACGCCTGTCGCCACATTGAAGCTCGACTACGACAAACACGGCGCGCGCGTCTCCGTGATCGAGAGACTGCGAGGTATGTCCGGCTGGCTGACGCTGGCCCGGCTGGAAGTCACCGCCTTCGAGACCACCGAGGCGCTGCTGTTCTCCGGCCTCACCGACGATGGTCAGGTGCTGGATCAGGAAACCTGCGAAAGGCTGATGGCCATTCCAGCAGCAGGCAAACCCACTCCCTTGAGCACCACCGTGCCCGAGGCTCTTCTGGCAAACAGCCAGCGCGCGGTCGCCGCCACCATTGCCCAGGTACTGGAAGCCAACCAGCGCCTCTTCAATGAAGAACGGGACAAACTGGAACGTTGGGCAGACGACAAGCTGCTGGCCGCAGAGGAAGCCTTGAAGAACACCAAGGCGCGCATCGCACAGTTGAAGCGTGACGCCCGCAAGGCTGTCACCTTGCAGGAGCAGGACGGCGTCCAGCGCGAGCTATCTGAGCTGGAGCGCAAGCAACGCCGCCTGCGGCAAGAAATCTTCGCTGTCGAGGACGAGATCATCGCCAAGCGCGATGAGCTAATTGCCTCGCTCCAGCAGCGCCTGCAAGAAAAAACAAGCAACGAGACCCTGTTCAGCATCCGCTGGCAGGTCACGTAACCGAAGAATCAGATATCCCGAGATCAGGGCAACCTATGACCACCAAACAGAATCCCAAATTCCAGGAGCTCGTCGCCAAGCTGCGCGAGATCTTCCAGATCGACCGCCCGGAACTGGACTTCGGTATCTACCGCATCCTCAACGCCCGCGCGGGCGAGATCAACGACTATCTGGAGAACCGATTGGCCGAAAAGGTGCAGGCCGCACTCTCGGCAGGGAGCGCCGCCAGCGCGCAGCAACTGCAGGCCGAATTGCAGGAGGCCGAGAAGAACGCCCAAGCCTTGGGTGTCAGCCCCGATGCCGTGCCCGAGGTGCAGGAACTACGCGCCAGGCTGAAAGAGACAGCAGCGGGCAGCAGCGAACACGAAAACGCCGTCTTCTCACACCTGCTCACCTTCTTCTCCCGCTACTACGAGCAAGGCGACTTCATCAGCCAGCGCCGTTACAAGGGCGACACCTACGCCATCCCCTACGCGGGCGAAGAGGTGATGCTGCACTGGGCCAACAAAGATCAGTACTACACCAAGAGCGGCGAGAACTTCAGCAACTACAGCTTCAAGCTGGACGACGGCCGCACGGTGCATTTCCGCCTTGCCGCCGCCGACACCGCCAAAGACAACCGCAAGGACAACGCCAAGGAACGTCGCTTTGCCCTGGTTGTGGCCAAGACCGTGACCCGTGTGGATGACAACGGCGACGAGGTCGAAGAAGAGCTGCTACCCGTTGAGGAAGTACAAACCGCCGATGGCAGCAAGGAGCTGGTCATCCGCTTCGAGTACGCCGCCCAGCCCAAAGGCACCAAGCAGGAGGCGCTGGTCACCAAGGCTGTCGAGGCCGTGCTGGCGGATGCCGCCGTCAAGGCCCGCTGGCTGGCTCTGGGCAGCCGCGCGCCCACCGAGAAAAACCCGCAGCGCACCCTGCTGGATAAGCACCTGAGCGACTACACCACCAAGAACACGGCGGACTACTTCATCCACAAGGATCTGGGTGGTTTTCTATGCCGTGAGCTGGACTTCTACATCAAGAACGAAGTCATGCACCTGGATGATGTGCAGAACGCGGGCGCATTTGCCGACATCGAAAAGAACCTGCGCATGATCCAGTGCCTGCGCAGCATCGCGTTGGAGCTGATCACTTTCTTGGCCCAGTTGGAAGACTTCCAGAAGAAGCTGTGGCTGAAAAAAAAGTTTGTTGTCTCCAGCCATTACTGCATCACGCTGGACCGGGTACCGGAAGCGCTGTGGCCGGAAGTGGTAGCGAACGAGCGGCAGTGGGAACAGTGGAAACAGCTAGGCGTTTGGGGCGGCAACGCACCTGGGACTGTGGAGGACCTGAAGGGTGCACCGTATCGGATGCTGGATACAGCGCTGTTCGCTGATGATTTCAAGTGGCGGCTTCTGGCCAGAATCGATGATATCGACGATCGCCTTGGAGGCACCATTATCAATGCCGACAACTTCCAGGCGCTTGCTCTATTGAGCAGTCGGATGGCTGGCTCCATCGATTTTGTTTATATCGATCCCCCATATAACGCAACCACGAGTGAAATAGCCTACAAGAATGGCTTCAAGCATGGTTCTTGGATCACGCTCATGGAAAACCGACTGTCTCGGGCAATAGCGCTAATGCGACGCGACGCGCCAGTTTGTGTGGCAATCGATGAGAACGAGAGGGAGCATCTATCAATGCTGATGAAAGACCTGTTCTCAGAGGGCGATACAACTCAGATCAGCGTGATCCACAACCCGCGTGGTATTCAGGGTAGTGGGTTCTCTGTAACAAACGAATCGGCGATTTTCTTCAGGCCTGAAGGCAAGCTGCTGGGAAAACGCAGTCTTAATGATTCGAAGTCCAAGCCTCTCATGAAAACGGGCAGTGAATCAGAACGGCACACGGCAAAGAATTGTTTCTATCCAATTTTCGTTAGGAACGGAGAAGTTACCGGGTTCGGAGATGTTCCTGACGATGGTTTTCATCCAAGCAGTGCGTGTACTGAAAGCGAAAATGGGGTGCTGGCTGTATGGCCGATCTCATCGACAGATGGATTGGAGCGCAAGTGGCGCTACGCAAGACAATCGGTCGAAGCCATTATTGATAATCTTGAAGTTAAGACGGGAAGAAACGGGCTACCCTCCATAAATCTCGCCAAGGACAAGGAGTCTTACAGGACAGTCTGGAGCGACGCCGAGTTCAATGCGGCCGAGTATGGGAGCACCTTGCTGAAGAACATCGTTCCTGGCAATGGATTCTCGTTTCCTAAGTCGCTATATACGGTTCGACATGCGATAGCTGCCGCGAACTGCAGATCCAACGGGGTAATCCTGGACTTCTTTGCGGGGTCTGGAACTACTGCGCATGCTGTAATTTCCTTGAATCGAGATGAGGAGCTTAATTTTTCGTATGTAATGGTTGAGCAGGGCGATTACTTTGACACTGTCTTAAAGCCCAGAATTCAGAAAATCGTCTTTTCCGCTGATTGGTCAGAGGGGAAGGCGACTAGTCCAGAAACTGGCATCTCTCACTGCTTCAGGGTAATTAAGCTCGAAAGCTACGAAGACACCCTGAACAACCTGCAATTGCGCCGTACTGCCGCGCAGAGCGAAATGTTCGGCACCCTGCCGCAGCAGGCCAAGGACGACTACCTGCTCAACTACCTGCTGGACGTGGAGAGTCGGGGCTCGCTACTGTCGGTGGAGGACTTCAAGAAGCCCTTCGATTACACCCTCAACGTGGCCGTGGATTCGGCGGGCGCGTTCGAGCCGCGCAAGATCGATCTGGTCGAGACCTTCAACTATCTGATCGGCCTGCGCGTGAAGCACATCGACGCCCAGCCGCAGCGCGGCTTCGTCACCGTCACCGGCACCTTGCCCAGCGGCGAAAGCTGCCTGGTGCTGTGGCGCGATTGCGATGTGCTGGACTACGAAGGTATCGGCAAGCTGTGCGACAAGCTGGCCATCAACCCGGCGGACAACGAGTTTGACGTGGTCTACATCAACGGCGACCACAACATTCCCACCGTGCTGACGCAGACGGCCGAGGAAGGCGGTGCCACCCGCGTGCTCAAGCTGCGCCAGATCGAGCCGGAGTTTCTGGAGCGCATGTTCTCCGTGGAGGACATCTGATGGCACGACCACGCAAGACCCCTGCCGCCGGTTCGGTCGCAAGCGGCGCAGCCGGTTCCACTCGCGGCGGCAAGAAGCGCAGCTTCCATCAAGAATTGGTGCTCAACCGCTGGGTGCTGGGTTTCTTTCAGGGCGGCACGCTGGCGGCACTCAAGATGCGCTTGGGCGATGACCGCTTCGAGGGCATCGACGAGGACGGCCAGACCAAGTTCTTCCACGAACTGATCCGAGGCTTGTTCGATCCCAACAAGGTGCCCGAGGCCGACCTGCGGCGCTACGACTTGAACGTCGTCGCCCACTGGCAGGCCATCACCGCCCAGCGCAACAAGCTGGAAGGCCACGAACTGCAGATGAAGTACTTCCAGTACCTCTCGCTGTTGTTCACCGAGCTGTATCTGGATTGGTACTTCAACCATCGCCAGGAGTTGCTGGATGGCCTGAACGACGAAATGACGCGCTACCGCGCCGAAACGGGCGCGGAGCCGTTCCGCGATTTCGAGGCCGATGACCTGAACAAGATCGCCTTCTGGAACGCCACGGGCAGCGGCAAGACCCTGCTGTTGCACGTCAACGTGCGCCAATACCTGCACTACTTTCAGGCCGGTCGCGGTGACCACTTTCCCGACAAGATCATCCTGCTCACGCCCAACGAAGGCTTGAGCCGCCAGCACCTGGAAGAGCTGCACCTGTCGGGCTTCGGGTTCTCGCAGTTCTTCAACAAGGCCCAGACCCCGGCGCGCGGCACCATCGAGATCATCGACATCAACAAGCTGGGCGATGAGATGGGCGACAAGACCGTCGCCGTGGATGCCTTCGAGGGCAACAACCTGGTGCTGGTGGACGAAGGCCACCGTGGTACGGGCACGGCGGCGGGCGCGTGGATGGCGCGGCGTGACGCGCTGGTGCGAGGCGGTTTTGCCTTCGAGTACTCAGCCACCTTCGGGCAGGCAGTAGCCAAGGGCATGACCGTGGCGGCGGCGGAAGAAGACATCCAGAAGAAGCGCGCCAAGATGCTGTTCAACACCACCAGCCTGCGCAGCCTGGACGACGGGCAGAAGGCGCAGTTGGCACTGTCGGAAGAGGACAAGCGCCGCGCGCGCATCACCGCTACCCGCGAGATTTACGCCAAGTGCATCCTTTTCGACTACTCGTACAAGTTCTTCTATGAGGACGGCTACGGCAAGGAGTCGCTGATCCTCAACATGAATGGAGATGCCTACGAGCAGGCGGACAACGCTCGCAAGTATTTCACCGCCTGCCTGCTGGCCTACTACCAGCAGCTTTGGCTGTGGAGCACTCACCGCTCGGCGCTTGCCGACTTCAACATCGAAAAGCCGCTGTGGGTGTTCGTGGGCAACACCGTGTCAGGCGAGGAGTCGGACATCCTGGAAGTGGTGAACTTCCTCGCAGACTTCCTGAACAGCGAAGCGCAGATCAAGAGCTGGCTGACCGACCTGATTGCGGACAAGGCGCAGATTCTGGACGCCAAGGGCAACAACATCTTCAGCGGGCGTTTCACGCCCTTGATGGGTTTCGGCGGTCGCGTTGATGATCTGTACGCCGACATCCTGCTGCGAGTGTTCAATGCCTCGGCCCGTCAGCGATTGAAACTGGTCAATATCAAGAGCAGCAAAGGTGAGCTGGCGTTGCGCGTGGGCGATGCCGAGCCCTTCGGCCTGATTAATATTGGCGATGATGCAAAGTTCTTCGGTTTGGCGGAGAGCACCGATACCTTCGATAGTGAACGCGACGACTTCGGCGGCGCGCTGTTCGGCACGCTGAACAACAAGGACAGCCGCCTCAACGTGCTGATCGGCTCGCGCAAATTCACGGAAGGCTGGAGCAGTTGGCGCGTGTCCACGATGGGTCTGCTGAACATGGGCCAGGGTGAAGGCTCGCAGATCATCCAGTTGTTCGGACGCGGGGTGCGCCTCAAGGGCAAGGGCTTCTCGCTCAAACGCACCTTGCCGCAGGACAGGCCCAAAGGCGCGCACCTGGACAAGCTGGAGGCCTTGAACATCTTCGGCGTGCGCGCCAGCTACATGGCCGCGTTCAAAGACTACCTTCGCGAGGAAGGCATCACGCCCAGTGACGAAGTGCTGGAGCTGGACTTCCCAACACGGGCCAACCTACCCAAAGGCAAACTCAAGACCTTGGCGCTGAAGGATGGCTACAAGGACAACCAGAAACTCGGGTTCAAGCGCACGCACTTCCCGTGGCTGTACGAGATTCCCGCGCAGTTCCAGGGCAAGATCAAGCCGCCCCACGTGGTGCTTGACCTGTACCCGCGTGTCGAAGCGCTTTCCAGCAAGGACAAGGGCACAACAGCACCTACGGCGGAAGCCCGCAACAAGGGCAAGCTGAATCACACGCTATTCACGGCTTTCAATTGGGATCGCATCTATCTGGCGTTGCAGGATTACAAGTTGCAGCGCAGCTGGAGCAACCTTCGGTTGGAACGGCAGAAGCTGATCGACTTCTGCGCGGCCGCGCAGGATTGGTACACGCTGTTCATCCCGGCGGCGGAACTGAACGTGACGACCTTCGCCGACATCCGCAAGCAGGAAGAGATCCTGCTTCGACTGCTGACGGACTACACCGACCGCTTCTACAAGGCCCTGAAGACGGGCTACGAAGGTCAGTTCTACGACATCGTCCACATGGACGAAGAGCACGGATCGATGCTCAAGCTCTACCAGTTCGAGATCGAGAACACGGACGACGGCCTGGAATATCAGAAGAAGCTGGAAGTGCTGAAGAAGCTGGTGGCGGACGGCAAGATCGGCGAGGCCAGCCAGTGGAACGCCCCGCACATGGTGGCGATCAGCTTCGACCGGCACCTGTACTACCCGTTGCTGGCGTTGGAAGACAAAGACGCCGTACCGCTGAAACTGCGCCCGCTGGCTTTTGACGCGCCGAGCGAAGTCGAGTTCGTTCGCGATTTGGAGGCGTTCTACAACTCGCCCGACGGCAAGCAGGCCATCGGCCAGCGCAGTCTCTATCTGCTGCGCAATGCAGATCGGGAAGAGAAGGGTTTGGGCTTTGCGCTGGCGGGCAACTTCTACCCGGACTTCCTGCTGTGGTTGGTGGACGACGCCAGTGGCAAGCAGTGGCTGACCTTCGTCGATCCCAAGGGTCTGCGCAATCTCGATCTCTCGCACCCCAAGCTGGGCCTCTACAAAGAAGTGAAGACGCTGGAGGCGACCCTGGCAGGACAGGCGAAGGCGGGCGAACCCCCGCTTGTCTTGAATGCCTTCGTGCTGTCGCCAACCAAGTTCGCCGATCTGCTCAACGTGGGAGACCCGACGAAGAAGGCCGATCTGGAGGGCCGCCATGTGCTGTTCATGGAGGACGGCGGCAGTGCCTACCTGAAAAAGCTGTTTGCGGTGCTGGCGTGACCAGCCATCAATCCACCGTTTTGCCCAATTGAAATAGTCAGAGAAATCAACTCATGGCCCGCATAGAAAACCACAAGTACAGCATCGAGGAAGCCTTCAGGGAGTGCTTCTACATCGTCCCCGACTACCAGCGCGAGTACGTCTGGACGGACAAGGAGGTGCATCAGCTGCTGGAGGACATCGGCGAGCAGATCGATGTGGGCACGACGCGGGAATACTTCATCGGTACTGTGCTGGTGTCGCCGACCGATCAGAAGAACCATTACGAGGTGATCGACGGCCAGCAACGCCTGACCACCTTCTTCCTGCTGCTGTGCGCGCTGAAGCATCTGTTCCAGGGCGAGCCGCAGCGGCAGATGATCTCCGGGCTGATCTCGACCAGCTACGTGGACGGCGACGGTGAGGTGCGCACCCACCTGAAGCTGGAACCGCGTTACGAGAGCGCGGGCGAGGTGATGGCCAAGCTGGTGGAGTTGGACGCCGAACCAATGGCCGTGCGAGCAGGCATCCAGGCGGCAGGCATCACCAGCTTCGGCTCGTTGGAGAATCTGGTGAGCGCCTACAGCACGCTGTATCGCTGCCTGAAAGACAACTACGACGACACGGCCAAGCTGAAGAAGTATTGGGGCTATCTTGCCAACAACGTGGTGTTCATCCAGATCTCCACCGACGTGAGCAGCGCGCTGAAGATTTTCGAGACCATCAACGAGCGCGGCGTGGGCCTGAACCCGATGGACTTGCTCAAGAACCTGCTGTTCACGCAGGTCAAACATGCGCAGTTCACCCAGCTCAAGGACGAGTGGAAGAAGATCACCAAGCCGCTGGAGAAGCAAAAGGAAAAGCCACTGCGCTTTCTTCGCTACTTCCTGATGGCCAACTACGTCATCAAGAACGAGCGCGGCGACGCGGTGGTGCGCGAGGACGAAATCTATGACTGGTTCATCGCCAAGGACAACGCGGCGCTGTGCGATTACGCAGGCAAGCCCTTTGAGTTCGTGCGCAAAGTAATCCGTAACGTCGAGCACTACCTAGCCTTTGCCAACGGGCTTGGCAACGATGGCAAGCCGAGCCTGGCAATGGACAGCCTCAAGCGCCTGGCAGGCGGCGCGTTCAGTCTGCACTTCGTCCTGCTGCTGGCAGCGGCGAATTTCCCAAAGCCGCTCTTCGACCATTTCGTTGCGCAGCTGGAGAGCTTCCTTTTCTATTACATCTTCACCAAGACACCGACCAAGGATCTGGAACGCAGCTTCTCACAGTGGGCCGACGAGCTGCGCGTGATTGCCGAGACCAGCGATCCGGTGAAACAGAAGGTGCAGCTCAACGCTTTCATTGCCGAGCGTTTTGAGAAGAACATGGCGGGCAAATCGCAGGAGCTGACCGACGCCCTCAAGCGTTTCACGCTGCACTCCATGCAGCAGTACCGCACGCGCTACCTGCTGGCGCGACTGACGCAGCACGTCGACATGGCCTTCAGCGGGCTGAAGGTGCCGGGCAGCCTGGAGCCGTTCACCAATCTGGAAATCGAGCACATCCTGCCCAACAAGCCAGAGGACGATCTGCGCAGCAAGTGGGCAACGGAGAATCCGGGGATGGCCTACGACCACTTCAAGAACCGGCTGGGCAATCTGACCTTGCTTGAGAAACCCATCAACATCGTCGCAGGCAATGACTTCTACACGGCTAAGCAGGTCGAGTACAGCAAGAGCGGCAACTATCTGACTCGCAGCCTGGTGGCGCTGACGGACGTTGGGCAAAACACGTCCATCTCGCGGATCAACTCCAAGCTGGAAGCGTTTCCGGAGTGGGATGCAGCGTCCATCGAGAAGCGCCACGCGATGCTCATTGTCTTAGCGCAGGACGTTTGGAAGACGACGCCAATTGACGTTTGATGGAAGTTCGCGATCAAAGTTTGATAGAAATGCTGAATGATGATGGCTACTCGTTGCAGCGATTAGAGAAGCCTTTAGACAAAAAAAATTCAGACACATATTACCCAGTTGATGCCGGTGGTTGCTGGCTTCGCGTGTCGATGCTCCGCAATGAAGCATCTTCCTTGGGTATGGCTGTATGAAAGAAAGATCCGATTGTCTGTACTGTGTTTTGGTTGTCGCAGCCTCCATCATCGCTGCGGTTGCTCGGTGTGCTCTGTCTTCGGGCAGTGAAGACATCGAACCCTTTAATTGATACTGCATTGGCATACGCACAAGGCCCGGCATCGTCCGGGCCTTGTGCGTTTGTGCCGTAAGAAGCGAGGAAAATACGATGCATCTGGTTGAAACAATGGCCTATGCGGGCGCTAAGCCGTGGCATGGTCTGGGCATAAGCTTGAACAGCACCAGCCTATTGAGGTCTGGAAGCGTCAGGCAGGCATGGATTGGCAGATCGAGGACTCCGAGGTCCGTTTCATCACGGGTAGCAATGCCATCGGTGCCATCCACTCCTTCCCGGAGCAGAAGGTTCTTTATCGCTCCGATACCAAGGAGCCGCTGGCTGTCGTATCCAAGCGGTTCAAGGTTGTCCAGCCGGGAGAGATCCTGGAGTTCTACCGTGATCTGACGCAGCACAGTGGCTTTGAACTGGAGACGGCGGGGGTGCTCAAGGGTGGCAAGAAGTTCTGGGCCATGGGTCGGACGGGCCAGAGCACGTCGCTCAAGGGGCGTGACCGGGTGGATGGCTATCTTTTGCTTGCTACTGCCTGTGACGGCACGTTGGCCACCACGGCGCAGTTCACCTCGGTGCGCGTGGTATGCAACAACACCCTGCAGATCGCTCTGGGAGACAGCAGCGGAGCCATCAAGGTCCCGCATCGTAGTCAGTTCGACCCGGATGCTGTGAAGCGCCAGTTGGGGATCACCGTCTCGACCTGGGACAACTTCGTGTCTCGCATGAAAGCCCTCTGTGACCGTCCAGTTGACCCCGATACGGTCGATGGTCTGTTGCGACGGGTGCTTACCTACCAAGGCCAGGGCACCACCGCTGAGGTCGTCAACGAGCAGGCGCTGGCCAGTGTCCGTGCTCTGTATGAGGGCGGCGGTCGTGGCGCGTTGTTGCCTTCCAGCCGTGCAACGGCCTGGGGCGTACTCAACAGCGTCACGGAGTACGTTGACCACCACCGACGAGCCCGTAGCGATGATCACCGCCGTGATGCGGCATGGTTCGGTGCTGGAGCTCAGCTCAAGCAGCGCGCGTGGGATGAAGTGATGAAGTTGGTGGCCTGATGGAAGCACTTGCTTACAACATGTCGGCATTGGGGGGCGGATCCTGCGAGGAGGAAAACAGGATCCGAATACGAGAGGACAGGGCAATTGCCAGGGCGCTGAAGATCCTAGAAAGGCGGGCTGGCGGTCCCAAAGACGTACTGGGTGGGGTGACAGAGAGTGCGCTGTTCTTTCAGCTGCGTCTGGCTGGTGAGCAGCGCGAGCATTTCGAGGTTGCCTTTCTCAACACGCAGTTCCAGCTCATCGCAGTTGAGCGGCTTTTCTCAGGGACGATTGATGCAGCCGAGGTCCATCCTCGGATCGTGGTTCAGAGGGCACTTGCACACAATGCATCGGCGGTACTCATGGTTCACAACCATCCAAGCGGTAGCTTGCAGCCATCTGCGTCAGATCGGGCAGTCACGGCGCGGCTGAAGGCTGCCTTGGACACCGTGGACGTGAGGCTGTTGGACCATTTCGTTGTCACCAGCCATGAGGTGGTCTCGATGGCCTCTCAAGGCATGGTCTGACAGAGCTGCAGCGATCAGTGCTGTCGCTTCGCCCATTCATCTTGCCCACATCGATAGATTGAAATGAAAGACCTGACCAAGGCCGCCCATCAAGGCGGCCTTTTCTATTCCGGAGATTGCCAATGAGCAAGCACACCGCGTTGCGTTTGGTTGATACGCGTTCACTGGATCGCCAGCAGTGGCTGGAGGTTCGCAATGGCGGCATCGGTAGTTCGGATGCTGCCACCGCCGTCGGGTTGAACCCCTACAAGAGCCAGCTGGAGCTGTGGCAGGAGAAGACGGGCCGCAAGCCAATGGAAGAGATCCCCCCTGGACAAGAGGATCCCCGCTACTGGGGAACCCTGCTCGAACCCATGGTGGCCACGGCCTACCAGGAGCGCACGGGGAACCGGGTACGCCGGGTCAACGCCGTTCTGCAGCACCCGACCTTTCCGCACATGCTGGCCAACCTCGATCGAGAGGTAATTGGTTCCCCGGGGGTCCAAATCCTTGAGTGCAAGACAGCAGGGGAGTTCGGCTCTCGGCTGTGGAAAGACGGGGTTCCCGAGTACGTGCAGCTGCAGGTACAGCATCAGTTGGCAGTGACGGGGAAGCAGGCAGCAGATGTGGCAGTGCTGCTGTGTGGCCAGGCGCTGAGGATCCACCGTATTGAGCGAGACGAAGAGATCATCAGCCGCCTGGTGGTATTGGAGGCCCGGTTTTGGGAGCACGTCATCAATGACATTGAGCCACCAGCCGATGGCTCGGAGTCAGCGGCCAGGGCGTTGCGGAGCTTGTACCCAGGCAAGGACACCGTTGTCGATTTCAGTCAGGACCAGGAATTGGTCGAGACCTTCAGCAACCTGGTCACGATCACTGAGGCAGTTGCCGAGCAGGAGCAGCAGGCAGAACTGCTCAAGCAGACACTGCAGCAAGCCATGGGGGACGCTTCCATTGCCCGGTTCGGTTCACTGGGGGAGGTGATCTACCGCCGCAGCAAGGATGGCACGTCACTGGACACCAAGCGGCTCGCAGCAGAACACCCGGAGATTGCTGCGGCCTACACGGTCGTACGTCCGGGTTCGCGCCGCTTCCGGATCAACACCACGATCAAAGAGGTCACATCATGCTGAAGGGATTGGCTATCACGCCGCCCGTGATTGGGCGTATTTCCATCGGCCGGGTAGTGGAGCGCAATGGCAAGCGGCTACCTGAGAAGGACGATCAGTTCACCCTCACCAGCCAGGTCCAGAATCGCGAGGGCTGGGTGCTGCATCCACTGGATGAGGATCTGCGGAAGGCATCGGAGGGTAACAAGCTGCGATCCATCCCGGTACGGCTGCTCTTCGACGACCCGACACTGGACCTACGGGCGGACTACTCACTGTTCAACCGAGAGAACGGAAGGCCGCTGTGCGTAGGCAACGGAGAGACCTGTCGACGTGCTGGGCCTGAAGGCATGGAGACGTTGCCATGCCCGGGGCCGGATGCGTGCCAGTTTGCCAATGGGGGCTGCAAGGCATATGCACGTTTGAACGTGGTCATTGGGGACGGGGAGGGGGATGCGATGGGCAGCTTTGTCCTGCGTACCACTTCCTACAACACCATCCGCACACTGGCAGCACGGCTGCACTACCTCAGTGCAGTGTCGGGCGGAAGACTGTCTTGTCTGCCGCTCGAGCTGAAGCTGCGGGGCAAGTCCACGACGATGAGCTACCGATCAGCGATCTACTACGTCGATCTGGTGGTTCGGAGTGGGATGACACTCGAACAGGCTGTCGCAGAGGCGGTGGAGCGGCACGCAACAAGAGCTGCGGCAGGGATCGACCAAGCTGCACTGGATGAGGCAGCGAGACAGGGCTTCGCTAACGGGGCCTTCGAGGACCTGGACGAAGACGTGCCAGCTGTGGTCGAGGAGTTCTATCCGACAGGGCATGGCGAGGTTGCACAGGCTCCAGCGAACGGAAGTCTCAAGGACAGACTGGAAGCGCAAGCGTCACGGTTAGCGTCGTAGGTCAGCAGTACCTGTTCGGACTTGTATCAGGTACGGGCAAGAGGCAGTTCAGGTCCTGCGCGGACAGATGATGGAACGGACCAATTTGTGTGCGCAGATGACGAGATATGCCAGGGAGCGAAAGCTCCCTGGCATGTAAGCGATTGATTTTTATTCGACTTTTTCGGTTGTGAGCGTGCATGGGAAAAACCTGGATTTTTTTTTCCTGTACCCGCAACAGCAGCATATCGACACTGATCACGTCGGAGGCCAATCCCCCTTCGATAGGAAACCGGCCGGATTCCTTCCTGAAACGTCCAACACAACGAAGGAATCAACAAATGAAGCACATGACGTCCAGTCTGCGCCAGGGCGTAGACAAAAGCATGCCTTTGGCTGAGGAGAACAACACTGGCTGGAAAGCAGGGTGGCCGGATAGCCCGACGCTCCGCTTGAAGGAGCTGATCAAGCTGCTCCGTGTCAGCAGGAGCAAGGCGTACGAACTGATGAAGTCCGACCCGAACTTTCCGAAGGGCATTCCGCTCTATGACAGCGAACTGTCCCCGAAGTTCTACTGGACGCATGAGGCCATGGCATGGGCTGAAGGGCGTGCAGCCAAGTTCCGCCGTGCGATGGAGGTGAAGTGATGGCGATTAATTACGGAATTCACACCTCGCCGCTTGAGGCGCTCAAGCATGCTCTGGATGAGCAGCTGTCCAAGGGCAAGAGCAAGCTCGAGCAGGACTTCAGGCAGGCCTATCCGATCCTGGAACAGCACATCGCAAAGAAGATGCGCAAGAAGATCCTGGTAGATCAGTTCAATGCTGCGTACAAGCATGAGCTGAACCTGATTCAGTTCCGAAAGCTGCTCAATGAGGAGCGTGCTCGTCGCCATGCGGAGGGCGATGCTGCTCGGTGCCAGAGCTGTGGCCATCTGTTGGTCGAGGCTGAAGAGCAGACCGCGTTTGGCGCGGCAGAGGAGGATGCATGACGACTACCCATTGGCAGCGTTATGCCCCCAAATATCCCCTGGAAAGCTTCCATCACATTGCGCGTGAGGCTGGTCTTGAGCTCTTCCGCAACGTGCAGGTTCCTGATGCCATGGTTGGCATGGGTCTCATCAATGCCATCTCGATGGCTTGCCAGGGGCTGATTGATGTCAAGTTGCCAACCGGGCAGACCCGGCCTGTAACACAGAATTTGATGCTTGTTGCTGAGTCTGGTGAGCGCAAGTCGACGGTGTTCGAGCTGCTGCAGGCGCCTTTCCGCAATGCAGATACGAAGGCAATGACTGCGTTCAAGCAGCAGACTGAGGCTTATGAGATCGAGTACGGACTCTGGACGGCCAAGATGAAGGGGTTGAGGAGCGCGATCAGTAAAGCAGTTGCAGCAGGTAAGTCTGCGGAAGCACTCGAGTCACAGCTGAAGGAGCACGCAGAAAAGAAACCTCTGCAGCCTCGCTTGCGCTGCTTCCTGCGGCAGGACATCACGGCCAAGGCCATTATGGAGGCCGTTCAGGGTGATGGTGAGTCCATCGCCATCACGACTGATGAAGGTCACATGCTGTTCAAGAGCGAGGCAATGGCGAATGTGGGCTTGCTCAATCGTCTCTGGGATTCACCAGGAATGATGCCGTTGGATCGAGCGGAGAACGAGCATCTGATTGCGATGAATCCGCGCGTGTCTGTGAGCATCATGACCCAGTACGAACCGCTCAAGCAGTTCCTCAATAGGCGAGGCTCTGTCGCAAAGGGGAGTGGGCACTGGGCACGCTATTTGGTCGCGTGGCCTCGCTCCATGATGGGCTATCGGCGAATCGAGGACGTGGAACCGGTGTGGGAGCATTTGCCGGCATTCCATGAGCGGGTCGCGGAGCTGTTGTTGAAGTACAAGGAGCTTTCAGCCTCGGGCGCCGTTGTTCGTGAAGTGGTGTCCTTCTCCATCGATGCCAGGGCACGCTGGGTAGAGTTGGCATCAGAAACTGAGTCTTTGCTGCGCGACGGGGAGTACTTGAGCGATATCAATGACTTCGCGGCAAAGATCATGGAGATCGTGGCACGACTCGCTGCATCGATGCAGTACTTCAGTGGAGAGGGAGGTGACATCACCCTCGATACGATCAATCGTGCCTTCGAGATCGTTCGGTGGCATGTTGATGAGTACAAGCATCTGTTCTCACCTGCGTTCGTGGTATCGCAGGATCAGGCCGATGCTCAAGCTCTGGATCGGTATCTGCATGCAAAGTGGTGGAGAGGGATTTATTCGGATACGTGCGTTCCCAAGAACCAGGTTTTGCGCTGTGGACCTGTACGTAACCGAGCAAGGCTGAATGCAGCCATCTCGGTTCTTGAAGGCCAGGGAGCAATTCAGATCTGCAGTGGGTACCGGGACAAGAGGACGTATCTGCGCTTGATGAATCACTACTTTGACCGGAGGGCGCTGTAAGCGGTCTTTATACAAAGGGAGCCCCGGCGATAGGCCGGGGCTTTTCTAACGTGGTCAGCAGGTGTCATTGCGATTCTGCGACTTTGTCGCAGAATCGCTGGGTGAGGTACTGGCCTCTGTCCGATTTTGAGTGACTGAAGCTACCTGCGCTTCTTTACGGCATTGAGCATACTGTGACTTCTCTGCATCTGCCATCTCCTTGACGAAGCGTTGGCCGAGGTGGCGCTCCGGTGACCTGGCAATGCCCTGATCGCGCAAGCTGCGGTGGTCTACACGGGCGGAGTATCCGTTCTCAGCAAGGAACTGATTCTGGGTGTCCGCTACAAGCTTTCGCTGTGCCGTCACCTGCTGCTTCAACTCCATTGGGCTCTTTCCACCACTATCCTTGCGGCAACCGCCTGCGGAAGGGTTCTTGGCGTTGTAGCGGGCGAAGGTCTGTTCAGGTGTACGGGGGATGCCATCAGGCAGTCTATCCGAGCACATCAGATGGATGTGCGGGTTCGGATCGCCACCGAGTTTTCCTTCAGGTGCATGAAGCGCGTATTGGTAGGGTTTTTTCCCTGCGAGATTCTTTGCAAGCCGGTCGGCAAGTTCGACCTGCTGTTCATTACTGAGCTCACTCGGAAGAGTGATTTCATGTTCTCGGTACACTGCTCCGTTGGCACGCTCATGCTTGTCAGCAACGCTCCAGAACCGTTTCGGATCATCTCCTGCCCATTCGGGCATGTTCCCATGTCCTGTTTGGACAAGGTCCTCCTTGTCACTATGAGATCCTTTACGATCGATATAGTTGGCGTGCCTGCGTGCACTACCTTTCTTGCCGCTTTTGATGCTGTAATGGAAGCTTGCCATTGCTGTATCACCCTTTCTCTAAGGAGAATAAAAAAGCCGACAAGAGTGGTTCTTGTCGGCCACAGGTAGATACTCATGATCGAAGAGTGTTGTGATTAGATAGAAAGGGTAAGTGCGCGTACCACACTCTGCCTGTAATCCATCGTCAGTTCTATTTGATTTCTATTCCCTTCGATGCCTTTCGTTCTTCGTGTTGTTGCTTCGAAGGACGCAAGTGAGTTTCTACATATGTATAAGGGTGGTGCAAGTTAAAAATTACATCGCATGCGAAGTGGCTTGATCTTCGATATATTGAATAAGGTCTTCGCAAAACATGTTGATCTTTCTCTCGTATTCGTTTCCTGCTTCAAGATCGAAATGAGAGTGAGCTACGGTCATGTGCTTCAGATATGCGATCTGGAATCTCATGAACGCTTCCATTCGGTTGCTGCGGCCGAAAAGTAATGCGTAGGCGATGCAGTATCGATGATAGAGGGTGAGCATCGCGCCTTGCGGGATGTAGTCCTCTTCATATAGCTCTTCGATGTCTCTTGAGGTGTCCAGGTGGCTCAGTAGGCGAGATACCGTTTTCTCGCTTGAGCTCTGTCCTTTCCAGTTGGGCGTGTACTTCGTTTTGATCTTTTTTTGTATCGTAATGGCTAAAAGGGCTGCAACGCAGTCGGCCATTGAAATGTTGACGACGTCATGATCTGTTCTGTGCCATTCGTGGAAGACATAGGCATGCAGAACCTTCTGCGTTTCGTCGGCTATGTTTGTGATCTCGCTGGATCTCAAATCATAACCAGTGGCTTGGTGAACCAAGTGTGCCAGCTCATTTGCATGGGTTTGCAGGAAGGAGTGAATAGCTGCGAGTGATGTGACAGGTCGCAATAGGGCATCGCACTCCGTCGGTGAGGAGATGGCGTGAGCGAAGAGTGGCTCTATCTTGTATTTGCTCAACTCGTCGTTTTCTGATTCGACAACCTGCTGATACTCTCCAACGAAGTGCACGAATGGGAGAGTCAGCAAATAGATGTATAGCCTTTCGTGTACGGGGGCGCCTTCTTTGCCGAGTAAGGCATTTGAGGGTTGATAGCTTTCTATTTGATGTGCGCCAAACATAAAGGCGCTTGCAATGGCTTCATCATTGCCGGCGAAAGCCATGTAGATAGGTTCTATAAGCTCCTTTATGTGTCTTGCGTAGCATTCAAGTAGTTTCGATGGTGTGAGTCTGTTGATGTGGATGTGCTTAAGTCTCTCCTCGTCGATCTCAAGCTCAAGCGTGGACATGAGATAGGAGGCTGCTTTTATGGTCTTTTCATTTCTTGGGGTGTTGCGTTCTGTCCAGTGCTCGAAAGTGGCCTTGATGGTTCCTGGTTTCGAGATTCTTTGGAGTAACTGAGTGTCGCTGGAGTCGTTCTTGAGGTAAAGGAGCTTGATTGTTTTTAGAGTAGAGATTGGGAGTGTGCAATTCCCGTTTGGAATCTCTTGTTCCAATGTAGACTTGATGAAGCCAATGACTCCATTTAGCTCCTTGCGGGTTATTGTTTTTCCGGAGGCATCGGAGTGTTTTGATTTGCCGCCACTTGGCGTTTCTGTGAGCTCGTAATTGAGCTCATTCAAAAGATCGTTGATGCTTCCGGTTGTTGATTGGTCTGTTGCTTGATCTTTTTCGAAGTCGAAGCGCGGCTTGTACTTCCCTGATTCGATGTTGCTTTCTTCCATTTTTAACCATCATCCTTTTGGTTGTGTCTAGTGTTTGATGATCGCTATGTCGCCGATCCTTGTCAGCGCACCTGCAGAAGGTCGCCCCACTTCGTTGTATAGCTGGGCGACAACGAATGCAATATGGGTCGCCATTGAGCGTTGATAGTCACGTTGGACTGCTCTCCAAGTCTGGCTCCACCAACCCGCCAGCCCACGTTGCCTACTCCCACAGTGCCTCTGCCGAACCTCGCATTGATCTGGTCCAGCACGGCCATGGTGCGTTCGGCTTTCTCGTTAGGGCCAACGAAGAGGTCTGCCTGACGGGCTTCAGCCTGTACCAAGTTGGTCAGACCCACACCTCCACGTTTATAGGCCTGGATGCCTTGGCCACGGTCTGCCTGATCCATGATCGACTTGGCCAGGCGTCGCACTGTCCGTAGGACTTCCCCTGTGTCCTGCGTAGGAAAGGGGAAGGGTGCGGCTCTGCTGGCATGGAACGAATCGCCCTTGAAGGGGTTGCCGTCCAGCCAGACCCACAGTGCACCTGCCGCTTGGCCTCGCTTGCGTAACTTCTCGCAGGCCACGCTGCAGAACGTGGCCAGGGCCTCCATCGGGTCGGTCACGTCACGACCAAAAGTACGGCTGACCACCAGTTGCTGGCGTTCGGGTTCTTCTAGTTCCAGATCGCTGCAGGGAATTTCCCGCAGCTCCATTTGGGTGCGGGCCAGAACTACCCCATAGTGCGCACGAACATGGTCGGTGGGGAGTGCGGCCAAATCTGCAGCAGTTCTTACCCCTTCGCCTGCCAGGCGTTCGGCGTAGCGCCTGCCCACTCCCCACACATCCTCGACGGCCAGAGCGTTGACGTTCTGTGCGGTGGCATGGAAGACGGCCAAGGAGCCCGCATGGACGGCACGCTTGGACTGGTCCTTGGCGAGCTTGTTGCCTGCCTTGGCCAGGGTGCGTGTGGCACCCAGGCCAGCGCAGCAGGGAATGCCCACCCATTGCAGGATGCGTTGACGTGCTTCCAGGCAGGCCGCAAGAGGGTCTTTGAGGCCTGCCAGGTCGACGAAATTTTCATCGATCGAATAGATCTCCACCCTGGGGAAGAGATCCTGAAGAATCGTCACAATCCTGGCTGACAGATCCCCGTACAGCGCGAAGTTGGCTGACCTGACGAGGACCTGCTTTCTGATGTCCTTGGGGACCTGGAAGATGGGCATACCCATTTTCAATCCCAAGGCCTTCGCCTCTGGCGACAGGGCGATACAGCATCCATCGCCATTGCCAAGCACAACAGTGGGTTTGCCTCGCAGCTTGGGGTCGAAGACCCGCTCGCATGAGACATAGAAGGTGTTGCCGTCGATAAGTCCGTAGCGCATGCGGGCACGGTACGGGGCTCATGTATCAGGAGTTGAGATCAGAGGTGCTGGGTGATGGAACTGCGCACCACCCCCCAGATTTCCAGCTCGACATCCTCTGGCACGATGATGGAGGGATATCCGCTACCGCTGGCCAGGACCATGATGCAGTTGTTACGTATGTAGAGCTTCTTGCAGACGAAGCCGCCCTCCCACAGAGCCACGACAGTGTGCCCAGGCCGTGGGCTGATCGAACGATCGACAACCAAGAGATCGCCGTCGAGGATACCGAAATCGGCCATCGACCCGCCGCAGTCGGCCTGCACAAGGAACGTAGCTGGTGGGTTAGGCACCAGCTTGGCATTGAGATCCAAGCGGTCTTCTTCTCGGAAGAAGTCTTCAGCAGGGCTGGGAAAGCCGCAGGCGGCAGTGGAGGCAAGCACCGGCAATGGCAGGGATGGCAGCGAGTTCTGGAGATGTATGACTGTCGGAGTGACGAGAGGCATGAGCTTTGTAGGCCGCAGCCGAGGGCTGGGTCTTGATCAGATGTTGTTAGTAATACTACTACCTCCCATCATTTCTGCTGAGCGCTGTCTGGCGCTGTCCAGAGTCGTCTGGTACGAGCCAGTGGAAAGTGAGTCAATTAGTGAGTCTTTGATGCTTCACCGTGCTTGAAAAATTATTAATTACAAGTAGTTGCAGCTTGTATGTGGTTGCTGGTGGGCCACCACATTGACGTCCAGCGAAGTCCAGAGACGACGCCCCGATGGCGTCTGGCTGGTGCGTCAGGGGCGCCAAGGGCAGCACCTTGCGGCGATGCCCTTTCATTGTGGTGCCCTCAGGATCGTGGCAGATTCTCGATAGGACCAACGCGACCGGGCGGCGGCGGCTGACAGTTGCCGAAGCACCCGCCACCACCGGGGAACCAGCCGCCGATCCCGCCACCACCGCCAGTGCTGCCACCACCACCACCGCCAGACGGGGGCGTCGAGGCGAAGCTGTCCTCGGTGCCGCCTGACTCTTCTGCCGACTTCCCGCACGGCTTGCTGACGGTGATCATGCTTGAGCCGGTCATCATCATGATTTTTGTTTTGTACATGACGTTGCCGACGAAGGACGTGTTGCGCCATGCATCCGCACCGAACGTCCTTCAGCGGTCTCATCCAGCTTCTTCAGGAATGCCCGGTTGGGCGCATCTGCGGATGAGGCACCGGCTTGCTTGGCCGCCGCGATATCCTTCAGGTCGACCGATATCGAGAACGGGAGCATTGGAAGAACGGTGCAGGCCAGAGCAACACCGGTAACGGTGAAAGCAGCGGTGGCCAGCACGAATTTACTTGCAGGTTTCATTGCCATCCTTGCGAGTTGTCAACGGGGAACGGGCGGTAATCGGGAACGAACGGGACGCCGGTTCGTTCCTGGTAGAGCTGGTTGAATGTGGCATTCAGACGAAGCGCTTCGGCCTCCCCCTGCATCCGCTCTTCGATAGTGAGCGGTGCAGAGAACATGATTTCCCTGCCAAGCGCGGCGGAAGGGTCTGCGCGCATCTCCAGGACGCGCGAAACCGCGTATGCGTTGATGTTTCCCGCTCGACCGGTGGATGCGAAATGAGTCGCAAGCAGTTGCAGTGCAAAGTAGTTGCCGTCCACTGCGGACGACATCATCCGGTCCAAGGCGGTTCGATCGGGCAGCTTTCGCGAGTCCAGCATGGTGCGCGCAAGCTTGTCGCCGCCGTGGGCGGCTTGTTCCAGCAACGCATCGGGCGCGCTGGAATAGGAAGCCCACTGCGCGGTATTCGGATAGCCGTGTTCATCCAGCCAGCGTTGCTCCTCGCGGCTACGCCCATCAAATGGATCATCGTCCTTGGGTTCCATTCCATCGCGATTCTGCGGAACACCAGGAAACAGCATGCTCGTGCTGTTGGCAGGCCGTAACGCGGGTGACGCAGCCGAGGGTGTCGGCGCAGAAGGATCCTTGCGCTGCCCGCCCGCCTGTTCAACATTCGGTGCCGTTTGCGAAGACTGTGGCGTGGGGCGAAGGAGGAGAAGGGCCGCCACCGCTCCCGTGGCGAGTACGGCAACGACGAGTGCTGCAGCGAATTTCTGCGATGAACTTCTGTATTCCATGAGGGTGGTGCAGTTTCCTTGCGATTAACACTGGGTCGGGTAGGCGACGCAACAACGTTGGAGCTGCTCGCGCAACTGAAACGGAGTGCATGCAAGTCCCCAGAGATGGACTCGATCGTCTTGTGCACATCTGCATCGCCCGCAGAGAACGGAAAAGTGGTGCAGCCTCCCCCGGTCCGCCTTGGTTCGTATTCAGTCCTTGTTTACGTTCTGGTCCGTCACGCGCTTCGGACCCGGTGCCGGTCGACCCGTTGCACATCACCGACTACTGGTCACGACCAGAGCTCCGGGCACCGCCACAGGCCTATTGAGCGAGTGCCGCGCCTTTGTTGCGGCGCAGGGAATCCGCTTGCCGCTCTCTCCGGGCTGAGGCCTGCGCAGCCGGCGAAGGTGCAGCACTGTCGATCACCGCACTCTGTGCCGAATGACACATGCCCCGCCATTTCTGCTGGCGGGAAGATGGCGGCATCCCGAAGTGGAGTGATCTGATGCCTGGTACGCTCAGTCGTCGCGCCTTCCTGGCCAACGCTGCTGCCGTTCCGGCGGCCACGCTCATGCCCACCGGCGTTGCTGCGGTGGCGCAGCCAACCGTCACCACCGGGAGCCTGATCGACGCGGAACGCGGCGTGATCCGCTCGGCCATGGACGGCAGCGGCATCGGTGCCGCCGCCGTCTGCCTGGTCGAAGGCGGACAGGTGCGCTGGACTGAAGGCTTCGGTCACGTATCAGGCCAGGGCAGCGCGGCCGTAGACGCCAGCACGATGTTCAGCATCCAGTCCACCTCGAAGAATTTCGCGGCGGTGGCGGTGCTGTTGGCCGTGCAGGACGGCATCCTTGATCTGGACGCGCCCATTACCCGCTATCTGCCGTCGTTCACGGTGCGCAGCCGCTTCGAGCATGCTCCACAGGAGCGCATCAGCCTGCGCCTGCTGCTCGCCAATCGCGCGGGATTCACGCACGAGGCGCCACTGGGCAACAACTACGAACCGGTGTCGCCGGGCTTTGATGCGCACGTCCGCAGCATCTCGCAGACATGGCTGCGCTTTCCAGTGGGTACGCGCTATCGCTACTCCAACCTGGGCTTCGACCTTGCCGGTCATGTCATTGAGCAGGTTGCGGGCATCAGCTATCCGGCCTGGCTGCAGCGCCGGATCTTCGAGCCGCTGGGAATGCACGACAGTACGGCCGATGCCTCGATCTACCTGGCAAGCAAGGGGCGGGCACTGGGAACCCAGGAAGGCCATGCGCAGGTACCGCCGGTGACGCCGCTGGTGGTGTCGGGAGGCGTCTGGACCAGTGCCGCCGACATGGCGAAGTATCTTGGCTTCCTGCTCGATGGCGGTCGATCCGGTGCGCAGCAACTGCTCGAGCCTCACCTTTGGGACGAGATGCATGGTTTCGGCCTGGGCGGTGACTACGGGCTCGGTGTCATGCGCAGCGAACGCCTCTACGGCAGTACATCGGTGAGGCTGCTGCACCACCGCGGCGGGGGCTTCGGGTTCGGGTGCGTGTTCACCTACTGCAGGCAGGCAAACGCTGGATTTGCCGCGATGTTCAATCGCGCGACGTCTGCGGGGTACGGCATTGGCGAGCGTCTGCTCGATCAGCTGTTGTCGGCGCGTTTCGGGCCTCGTCAGCCGCGTGTGCCCCTGTCTTCCCTGGCGCCGATCAGGTTGAACCAGGACCAGGTGCAGCGGATGGCGGGAAGCTGGATCGGGCGCAGCGGCAAGGCGAAGATCGTGGTTGCCGGAAGCGGTGAACTGCAACTGCATCGTGGGGCGCAAGCTGTGGGCGGCCGTTTTGCGGCCATCGACGGCGACCAACTGTTCACCGTGGACACCGATGGAGAAGTTGCGACGTACCGCTACCATGCGGCGACGGACATGCTGCCGGCGCACCTGGAATGCAGCAACGGCGAGGACGGCCTGGACCAGAACGATCCCATCGATGGGCCCACCGGGCCGCAGGCGCCCCATTGGCAACCCTGGCTGGGGCGCTATCGCATCGACCAGTGGGGAAAACCGTCGATGTCCGTTGTGCTGGAGCAGCGACAGGGCTGGCTGTACATCGATGGCATCCGCCTGGTCACCGAAGTGGAGCCAGGCTTGTTGTTCACCAGCGATGGCGAAGCGGTGGATTTCCGCAGCTCCCAGCCGACATGGCGAAACCTGCGTCTGCAGCGCGTCCCGCCCGTGGGCCAGGGGTGATGGCGGCATGCCGCCTGCTTATCCGCGCCGCCCACGCCCATCAATGCTGTAGCGCCCGGCTCCGGTGCAGGCCAGCAGCAGGAAGCCACCGGCCAGGCCCAGGTTCTTCAGGAACATGATCTGCTGGGTCTGATCGGCGAAGTTGTGGTGGAAGATGAAAGCGGTGACCAGGCTGAAAC
Organism: Stenotrophomonas sp. CASM101; assembly: GCF_049384845.1. NCBI lineage: Bacteria > Pseudomonadati > Pseudomonadota > Gammaproteobacteria > Lysobacterales > Lysobacteraceae > Stenotrophomonas > Stenotrophomonas sp. CASM101. The sequence continues at coordinate 55,229 of NZ_JBMRFR010000007.1, forward strand.
CTGCCAGTACGACCGCCACCAGCCGAGTCTGGAAGCCGAGCAGGATGCACAGGCCGCTGCCGATTTCGAAAGCGATGGTCGGCCAGAGCAGGATGCCGGGAACTCCCATTGCCTCCATGTAGCCCTGGGTACCACTGAGATCACCGAGCTTGCCCAGCCCGGAGACCAGGAACAGGGCCATCAGCAGGATGCGTGCAAGCAGGTAGGCGAGCGAATGCGATGAAGTGCTCACGTCGAGGTCCTCGGAGATGGCCGACGCAGGCGATCGGAGCCCACCGGCGGTGAAGCCCGTGTCTACGCGCCGGGCAGGGCGCCTTGACAGCTGCCGCGCTGCAGTAGACCTTTCCCGCATGACGATCGATATTGAATCGCTCAGCCTTCGCGAGCTGGGTGCCCTGGTGGTTGCCGCTGAACGGCGGAAACAGCTGATTTCCAGCCGCCGTCCGGCCAGTGCGGTGCGCCGGATGCTGAAGGCCGCCGCCGCCGAAGCCGGATACACCCTCGAAGAACTCTTTGGCGGCCAAGCCTCGGAAACACCTGCGACCGCCCGCAAACCCGCCCGCCGTAAATCCGGCAAAGTCGCGCCCAAGTATCGCGACCCGGAATACAAGCGCCTGACCTGGACCGGTCGCGGGCGCATGCCGCGCTGGTTGGCGTCCAAAGTGTCGATGGGCCACAAGGTCACCGATTTCCTGATTCCTGGCTTGGCCAGGCCGACCGCTGGCAAGACCAGCACCATCGGCAAGCGGACCGTCATCAAGAAAGGATGAGGCTGCAGCACTGCTACCCTGCCTAGGTCTTTCAACCAAGGAGCACGGGATGGCACACGAGAGTGGCATGATGATCACGCCGAAAGTCCTGCACGCCGCGGCAGGCGCGGCCGTGCTGGTCAGCCTGCTGGCCTGGGCGGTGGAATGGAGCGGGATGGCCTATGTCTGCCCGTACTGCCGCGTGCAGCGCACGGTCATCGGCGTGCTCGGCCTGCTCACGCTGTTCGCGCGCCCGGGAAGCCTCATCGTGCCCTGGTTGTCGTACACAGCCGGCGGCTTCGCGTTCGTGGTCGCAGCGATGCAGCACTTCAACGGCTGGAAGCGCATTTCCGCCGGTGATTTCAGTTTCAACGCGCAGTGGTACATCGATCCGTGGCTGCTGTCCGGCTGCGCGATGCTGATCCTGGTGGCGCAGCTGATGCTGGTGCAGGCCGCCTGCCGGCGCAGCTTGCGCTGAGTGTTTCCACGCATGGCGCGGAACTACCCGTTCTGGAATACCGCCAGCTGCGCAGCAAACACGCGCTGATAGGCGGGACGCTGCGTTGCCCGTGCCACATAGGCCACCAGCAGCGGATACTCGTCAAGCAGCCCGCTGCTCTTCAGGCGCAGCAGCACCGAAACCATCATCAGGTCGCCCACGCTGAAATCGCCGTCCAGCCACGGCGCGTTGGCCAGCCATGTTGACAGTTGCGCCAATCGCGCCCGAACCCGCTCATCCAGCATCGGCAGCCGCTGTGCGTACCACGGCTGCTCGCGCTCCAGCACCCAGGCCATGGAGCGCTCGACAATCGGCGGCTCTACCGTGTTCAGTGCGGCAAACAGCCACATGGCCGCGCGCATGCGGGCATCCGGATCAACCGGGAGCAGGCCGGAATGTTGTTCGGCCAGGTGCAGGACGATCGCGCCGGATTCAAACAGGACCTGGTGGCCCTCCTGCCAGGTGGGAATCTGCCCGAACGGATTGCGTGCCAGGTGCGCGGGCTGCTTCAGCTCGGCAAAGCTGAGCAGCTGCACGTCATAGGGCACGTCCAGCTCTTCCAGCGCCCAGCGAACGCGCATGTCACGGGCCAGGCCCTGGCCGCGGTCGGGAGAGGTGGCGAAGGCGGTGAGGATGGCGGTCATGGCAGCAGTCCGCGTGGTGAGGGAAGGGCTTTGACGATCTGACGAGCGGGCGTCCCGGGAATCGACATCGATGGCGGCGCCCTGCACGTCACCTGCACGCGTCCTGCACGCACGTACCGCCGCCGATCCATCAGTCTGCCGGGGTCATCCGCAGAGACAGGTAGCAGGCATGAATACCCCCGGAAAACCGAAGCCCAGTTGGCGCCAGAGAAACGTACTGATGGGAGCGCTCGCCGCGGTCGTGGTGATCGTGCTGATCATCCTGTTCGTTCCCTGGTGAGGCTGGCCAGCACCGCTCGATGTGAGCCACGCGCCACTGTGGCGTGAAGCAGTCAGTGCGGGTTGGGTGAAGTGATGTGCATATCAATCGCTGCTCACCCGCGAACCACACGAGCATGTCCACAGTGGATCCGCAGGCAGCGCAGTCGAGGCTGCTTTTCTCCCCCTGAAACGAAGATACAGGAGCAAGGCCATGAGCACCCAGTCCACCATCGAACACCGCCTCAACGACCTGATCGAGATCGCCCGCGACGGCAAGTCGTTCTACGAAGAGGCCGCAACCAAGGTGAAGGATGCCGAGCTGTCGGCCTTGTTCACCCGTATCGCCGGCGTCAAGGGCCGCATCGTCGCGGCGCTGAGCGGTTCGGTGGCTGCCAGCGGCGGCAAGCCGGCCGAGCATGGCACCGTGGTGGGTTCGATGCAGCAGTTCTACGGCAAGGTCCGCGCCGCGTTCGGAGATACCAACTATGGCTACGTGGCCGAGCTGGAAGAGTCCGAGGATCGCCTGCTGGGCGCGTTCAAGGATGTGCTGAAGGACAATGAACTGCCGCCGGCGGTGCGCCAGGAAGTCACTCAGCTGTTGCCCGAAGTGCAGGAGTGCCACAACGTGATGCGCGCGCGCAAGCATGCGATGAAGGCGGCCTGACGATCAGCGGCGGCCCACTCCCCAGGGTCGCCGCGGCCGGGGCGGCACCGCTGCCCCGGCCACCCTGAACCGGTCGCTGCTACACTTGCACCGGTTCCGCACCGCCAACGATCAACACCATGAGCAACGGGAACGGTCCGCAGACAGTTCGCTGAGCCGCAACAACGATGCAGACGTTGTTGCGGTGATCATCCCTGCGATGCACGCGAAGTGGATGGATCGCCGCCGGATCACTCCGGGCGGAGACTCCCCATGTTCAATCGAAAGGCCCCGCGTTGGGCCCACCCGTTGCCGTCGGCCATTGTGCTGATGGCGCCGTTCGACCTCCTGGCCTCGCTGGCCATGGATATCTATCTTCCTGTGGTGCCGGTGATGCCGCAGGCACTGCAGACATCCCCGACGCTGGTGCAGCTCACGTTGAGCAGTTACCTGCTGGCGCTCGGGCTGGGCCAGTTGCTGTTTGGCCCATTGTCCGACCGCATCGGGCGACGCCCGGTCCTGTTGCTGGGGGCGTTGCTGTTCGCGCTTTCGTCGTTTGCGCTGGCCTTGTCCGGCAGCGGCGCCGCTTTTCTGGCCTGGCGAACCGTACAGGCGGTGGGAGCGTCGGCGGCATTGGTGGCGACCTTCGCCACGGTCCGTGACGTCTATGCCGATACACCCGAAGGCGCCTCGCTGTATGGGTTGTTCGCTTCGATGCTGGCCTTCGTGCCGGCGCTGGGGCCTGTTCTGGGCGCACTGCTGGCTGGTGCCGTCGGCTGGCGCGCGATCTTCGTTCTGCTCGGTGTACTGGGCACGATTGCCGGCCTGCGCGCGGTGCGGCATTGGCACGAAACCCGCCCGCAGTGCCATGACGGGGCGCGACCGGCGGCACGACGCATCCTCGGCAGCGGCGCGTTCTGGGTCTACACGCTGGGCTTCAGCGCGGGCATGGGCACATTCTTCGTGTTCTTCTCAGTCGCGCCTCGGTTGCTGGTCGGGCGCATGCAGTACTCGCCGCTGTCGTTCAGCCTGGCCTTCGCGACGGTGGCACTGGTGATGATCGTCACGGCGCGGATGGCGAACGCGTGCATTGGGCGCTGGAACGTGCGCGGTACCTTCCTGCGCGGCCTGTGGGTGATGGTGGCCGGGGCGCTGCTGATGGCGTCGGCCGCCGCGTGGCGTCCCTCGTTGATCGGCGTGGTGCTGCCCATGTGGGGCATCGCGGTGGGGCTGGTGATGGTGGTTTCAGTGGCTGCCAACGGTGCGCTGCGTGATTTCGCCGATGCGTCGGGTGCGGCGGTGGCCCTGTACTACGCAGTGCAGAGCCTTATCGTGGCAGGCATCGGCACGCTGGTGATCCTTGTGCTACCCGGCGATACCGTGTGGCCGCTGGTGGCCTATGGGTTGCTGCTGCCACTTGCCAGCCTGGCAGGTGCCGCCGCCCTGCGCCGTCGCGCATAGCGCTGGGGGTGGGCAAAAAAGGGGCGGCCGCAAGGCCGCCCCAACCCGTCAAGAGAACACGTGTTTAGAAGCGGATGGACCAGCGAGCACTGGCCCCATGGTCGCGGCTTTCACTGCCGAACTGGCCGCTGTAGCCCAGCTCCAGCTGCTGCCGCGGCGTCAGCCACGCCGACAGGCCCAGCTCGGCCACGACAGCGTTCTCGGCAATCGGTGCGCCTTCGACTGCAAAGGGCGTGCTGCTGTTGGCAAAGGCCAGGTTGGCCACCTGGCTGCGGTCTCCGAAGGCGCGGCGATAGCCCAGACCACCGCGCAGATGCAGCCAGCTGTCCTGCTGGAATGATGCCTTCAGGCCCTTGTCGAAGCGCAGCCCTGCGGTAGCGGTGGTGGTGCCGGTGTCGTCCACCTTGCCGTGCAGCGCCGCCGCGCCACCGCGCTCGTTGATCTGCTTGAGGTCCACTTCCACGCGAGCCACCTGCAGGTAGGGCTCCAACCCGCCTTCCGCGTTGCCGAAGCGATAGCCCGCTTCGATGAACGCTTGGCGCGCATGCGCGTTGTAGCGCGCGCTCAGGCTGTCACTGAAGCCGGCGAAGCCGACATCGCGCGTGCTCTTCACCTTGTGCTTGCTCCATGCCACGCCACCGCGCAGGCCGAAGCCGCCCCAGGCGTGGCTGGCATAGGCGCCGACGTGCGTGTTGTCGATCTTCGACTTGGCACGGCGCTCCAGCTGCTTCACGTCGGTGCGGCCGGTACCGGCCAGCACGCCGACCTGCCAGCCATCGAACTCGCGGTCGATGCCCACCAGCAGGCCATTGCTGTTGGCATCGGTGCGCGCGGTGTTGCTGTTGCCATCCAGCCTGCTGTTGCCGCCCAGTGCCTGCACCCAGGCACCGGTGGCGTCACCCGTATCGGATACCGGTGCGGTTGCGCCGGCACGGCGTGACAACGCAGCGTCACGGACATGACGGCTGCCTTCCACCAGCGCCAGCGAGGTGGCTGCGTGCAGCTCGCCGCTGAGGCCATCGAGTACGGCACCGACCTGCTGCGGGAACAGCTGTGTCAGCGGCTTGGGCAGGCCCTGGTTGATCGCCAGGCCATCGGCCGCCGCCGCAACCGCATGCTGGTTGGGCGTAGTGGCCGCACTGGCCAGCGATGCACCACGGGCCACGTCGATGCGTGCTCCGTTGGCACCGTACGCCAGGCTGAACTGCAGGAACGGCGAGAACGCGCTGAAGTCGGTCTTCGCGAACTGCCCGTTGAGACCGCCGTCGGCGCGGATGAAATTGAACTGCTCGCCGAGGTAATAGGTGCCCGGCTCCGGCAGCGCGAGCAGGGTACCGCCCAGGGTGGCGGTGCCGGTCACGTGCAACTGGTCACTGCGCCCGCCTGGAGCAAGTTCGGCGGCATAGACGCCGGTTGCGCCCTGCACGTAGTTGCCGTTGATGGTCAGCGTGCCGATTGAATTGCCGGGCGCGATGATGCCGTCGACTTGGGTGGTGCCGAGCGTACCGACACCCTTCAGCAGGCCGTTGGCACCGACCGTGGTGGTGCCGCCGGTCTGCGTGCCGTTGAAGGACACCACGCCGCCGTTGACGCTCAGGTTGCTGTCCTTCAGCACGGCGCTGGCGCTGACCGTACTCACGCCACCGGTAGTGGTCAGTGCGGTGGAGAACAGGCTGCCGTTGAGCAGGAACTGGCCGCCCTGCACTTCGACCGCCGCGGTAAGCGCGTTGGCGCCGTTCAGTTCCAGCGTACCGTCCTGCAGTACCGCGCCGTTGAAGCTGTTGTCACCGCTCAGGCGCAACCAGCCGATGCCGGACTTGGTCAGCTTGCCGGGGCCGCCGATGTCATTGGTCCAGTCATCCCAGGCATCGCCTTCCCACACCTTCAGGCCACCGGCCTTCTGGTTCATCACCACGTTGGTGTCCACGCGCAGCGAGCCGTAGCCTTCGATGGCCTTGCGCAGGTCCATCAGTCCCCAGCCGTAGATCTCGTCGATGCCGGGTGCGCCAAGATCACGCGCGGTGGTCAGCAGCACGTCGCGGACCTGCGCGCTGTCCAGATAGGGGAAGCGTTCGAACAACAGGCCCAGCGCACCGGTGACGTGCGGTGCAGCCATCGACGTGCCGCTGAGCAGCCCGTAGCTGTAGGTTGGCACGCGCTGGGTGACGTCGAGCGACAGGTTGCCGTTGGCATCAACGCCCAACGACGCCGCAACGGCGGAGTCATCGCCGTAGACCGTGGAGTTGATGTTGGAACCCGGGGCCGCCAGGCACCAGTTGGCGCTGAGCCCGCACTTGTTGGAGGTCAGGCTGAGGGTGAAATCCTGTCCAACGTTGACGACGCTGAGCCAGTATTTTTCGATGTCGGCGAAGGCACGCGGCAGGGTGGCGTACATGCCGGCGATCGGGCTGGCCGATACAGGAGCCGCAGCACCGCGCGCCGGCGAATTGCCTGCCGCCCAGACCTGGATCATTCCCTTGGCGCGTGATCCGTCTGCATAAGTGGCAAGGTAGTCGCGATAATCGGGATCGTTGTAGATCCGGTCCATCAGCACCGCATCGGGTTCCTTGCTCAGGCCCCAGCTGTGGTTGACCGCGCGCACGCCCTGGGCATTCATCTGCGCATACATGTCGACCACGGCGGACGAATCCGGCCCGACGCTGCCCAGCGAGACTACGGAATACCCGGTCGCCGTACGCTGCCATTCGCTGGCGCTGTTGAAGAACAGGCGGGCCACACTGAGATCGGCGCCGAAGGCCACGCCATGCATGCCGTTGCCATCACGGTTGGCAGCGATGGTGCCGGCAACATGGGTGCCGTGCACTTCGTAGCCGATACCGGGCTGTACATAGGGCCCCGCCAGGATCAGATCGCGGATGTTCTGCGGGACGTTTGCGTTGAACCCGACGTAGCTGACCTGCACGTCGTCGCCGTCACTTGAGAAGCAGGCGCCGGGGCCAGTGAGCTGTGCAGTGTTGGTGCAGCGCGTGCCATCGGCGAGCACGTCGGCGATGTGGATGCTGCGATGGTTCTTGCCAGCGAATTCCGGATGGTCCAGGCCGGTGCCACTGTCGAACACGCCAAGGCGGATGCCGGTGCCCGTCAGGCCACGCGCATAGGCGTCGTCGGCGTGGGTCGCCGCCAGGCCCCAGTCGGCGTTGAATTCCTCCGTGTGCCAACTGGCCGGATCACCTGCGTTACCGAGGAGCGACGTGCTGCTGGCTGCTGCCGTGGGTGTTGCGGCCGCTGCGTTGGCGCCGGCCGACGCGCTCGCCATCGACGTGGGCTGCGCCCATGCCGCCTGCAGTTGGCGCTGCTGCTGCCAAGCGTCGAGTGACTCGCTGGCCATGGCGGGAAGCGCTGCAGCCAGCAACAGCGAACTGGCCACGGCCAACGCCAGGCGGCTGTGCAGCGGGAAGCGGGAGTGGGACGAACAGCCGTGCTGCGGGTGATTCATCGGACAACATTCCTTGGTTGACGGACAACAACGCCGTTAACCCCGCAGCGCGCCAATCACCCCCAGTAGTGTGAAGGAATTTTTATGAACGCGTTAAGGTGGCGTGACGCCGGTGTTCACGTTGCCTCGCGGCTCACCCGCTACCGTGAGCCGGCCTGGGCTCACCAGGCTTATCAGGGAGTGATGGTGATGCGTACTGTCAGGAAAGTGATCGTGGCGGCGCTGTTCGCGCTGGCGTGTACCGGTTCGGTGGCGGTGGCGGGCCCTGTCGAGCCTTGCGACGCGCCCTGCTGGCGGGCCTACCAGATGTGCCTGGCCAGTGGGGCCGACGCTGGGGAATGCCAGCAGGCGTACAATACCTGCGTGGTCGATCTGTGCATGGGCGTGTGAGTCGCGCCGATTGAGCCGTGTGGGAGCCCCGTCACTGACGGGGCTCTTCTGTTTCCGTGGAAGGTCGGGCAGTCTGGATGGGCCCTGTCCAACGGAAGCATGCCATGGCCGTCAAACGCGTCGTCGCCAACATCGCCACGGCTGAGCCGGAACGGGCCGCTGCCTTCTATGGCGAGCTGCTTGGCATGCCCGTGGTGATGGACCATGGCTGGATCGTCACCCATGGCGGGCAGGGCAGTGCGCTGGCGCAGGTCAGCTTTGCCAGTGAAGGCGGTTCCGGCACTGCGGTGCCGGACCTGTCGATCGAGGTGGACGACCTGCAGCAGGTGCTGGAGCGCATGCGTAAGGCCGGCATCGCGCTGGAGTATGGGCCGGTCGATGAACCCTGGGGCGTGCGCCGCTTCTTTGTCCGCGATCCATTCGGGCGGCTGTTGAACATCCTCGTGCACACCTGAGCAGGACGGTTCCAACGCCGCCTGCTACCCCGTGACAGGCCGACCCTGCGTGGCAATCGACATCACAGGGGCTGGCAGGACACGCGTGCGCTCATCGCGCAACCGGCGCAATGCACGCCGCGCCGCGGATGCTTACGTGGTACCGCAGTGGCACGGCCGTCGGCGTCGGCTGGGCGATGGCATCGGCCGGTACCCTGGCCCAGCTTGTGGCTGCAGGATGGCACCGCCGACGGGAAACGGCCTGGCCGCGTGATGATCACTTCTGCTGGCAGTGCGGAGCCTCTCCACCATGCTCGATCTGCTGCTGCTGCTGCTGCTGCTGCTGCTGTTGCTGCTGGCGCGCGTTGGCGTGGCGCGCGTGCCCACCCTCGCGCCCGATCGCGGCCATGTGCTGCCGATCACGGCTGATCGCCTCGCCGCCCTTGCGGCCTGCCGCACGTGCCTCATCGCGGCTGAACTCATGCGCATTGCCGGAGGCATGCGCCGCACGTCCGCCTTTGGCAGCGATCGCGCGCTGCTTGGCCTGGTCCATCGAGGCGAAGCCCCGGTTGGAGCGGTGATTCTGCTCAGTCATGGGAAGTATCCTTCTGCATGGGCGGCGCCGTGGTCGGCGACAGCGCCAATGCTTGGCCAGTGCGTGCTAAGCCGAGGTCGCCATCCCCGCCGTGGTCTTCACCCGGCATGCGCACGTGGTTGATGAGTCCGCCATTCAGGCGAATGCCAGGACCACCACCACCGGCGAACACGCGGGGTGTCGCCGACGCACTGCATCAGCGCAGGCGGGCGTCGCGCAGGCGTTGCGCGAACGGTCGTTGCTCCAGCACCTTCAATGCCTCACGCAGCACCTGTTCCAACGACTGTCCAAGATCGGCGTCGAGACTGCGGGCCGCTAGCGCCGTAGCCTGCCACTGCGCCTGCAGCGCCGGCAATGCCTGCAGGGCGTGCGGGCTCAGCTGCAGGATGCGTTCGCGGCTGTCCTCGCCCACCGCAGCGTGCAGCCAGCCGTCGCGCACCATCGCTGAAACCGTCTGGCTGAGCGCGGAGTGGCTGAGCCCGCAGGCCAGTGCCAGATCCTTGATGCGGCAGGGGCCCTGCACCATCAGCGTGCGCAGCACCGGGGTGTAGCGCGGCCGGTAGTCCAGTTGCAGATCCCGGTAGGCCTGCTCGACCGCCGGGTCGAGCTGGTCGAGCTGGTCGAGCAGGGCACGCAGCAGCGTTCCCAGAGTTGCACGTTGGAGATCCATGATGACAATGATATATAAGCACTTATATATCATCAAGGCGACGGAGGCGATCATGACGGTTTCGTGGATGCTTGGCGCGTTGCTGGCGGCCGCCTGCCCGGCGCAGGACGCCGTGCTGCAGGCAGCGGCCACGGCGATAGAGGCGCAGTACCTGGATGCGGCCGAAGGCGCACGCATTGCCGAAGCCGTGCGCGGCTGGTCCACCCAGCAGCGCTATGTGGACAGCTGCTCGGATCCGAAGGCTTTCAGCGCACGCCTGAACCAGGACCTGGACACGTTCGATGGCCACTTCCATGTAGAGCGCGTGGACGCAACGGCCGGCCAGGACGACTGGCTGATGGCATGGCGCGCGGATGCGCGCAGCAATGGCGCTGGCGTGCGCGAGCTACGGGTGCTGGAGGGCAACATCGGTTACCTGCGGCTGAGTACATTCTATCCGCTGAATCTGGCCCGGCCGAAACTCGCCGCCGCCCTCGAGCTGCTGGCCGACACCGATGGCCTGGTGCTGGATCTGCGCCAGAACGGCGGCGGGGATGACGGCAGTGCCGACCTGCTGGTGCGCACGCTGTTGGACGCGAAGATCGACGCGGTGCAGCAGTTGGACCAGCGCGGGCGGCGCACGCTGGTACCACTGCCGCCGGCAAGCCTGCCCACTTACCTGAAGCCGCTGGTCGTGCTGATCGATCGCCGCACCGCGTCGGCTGCCGAGTTCGTCGCCTACTCGCTGCAGGCGCTGGGCCGTGCACGCATTGTCGGCACGCGCAGCGGCGGCGCTGCACACATGGTCGATGATCCTGTGCTGCTGCCGGATGGCTATCAGATCAGCATTCCCGATCGGCAGCCGATCAATCTACATACCGGAGCCAACTGGGAACGCACCGGTGTCACGCCCGACGCGGCAGGCGGTGACGATCCGCTGTTCGTCGCGCGGCAGCTGCTGGCCCGATCGGCCTCGCGGGAATGAACGCACAATTGCAATTGCGCCCTATCGCAGACGACATGCAGCGTGCCTAGAATCGAAGCATCCCGGTAGTTCCCGGGCGCTTCGAGTGAATGGACTCAATGAAGATTCTGCTGACCGGCAGTTCCGGGCGGATCGGGCGCGCGATCTTCGGCGCATTGGCGGCCTCCCACGAAGTGGTGGGGCTGGATCGCAGCCCATTCGCCACCACCCGCATCATTGCCGATGTCACCGATCACCAGGCTGTCGCACGGGCGGTGCAGGGCGTTGACGCCGTGATCCATACCGCCGCCCTGCACGCACCCCATGTCGGCCTGGTGCCGGACGGGGTGTTCCACCAGATCAACGTGGAGGCGACCGCGCACCTGCTGCAGGCCGCACGCGAAGCCGGGGCGCGGCGATTCGTGCTGACCAGTACAACCGCGCTGTACGGCCACGCCGTGGTCGCCGGTGGCTGCCGTTGGATCGATGAAGACACCGAGCCGTTGCCGCGCACGATCTACCACCGCACCAAGCTGCAGGCCGAAGCACTGGCCGAAGCCGCTGCGGCGCCGGCCTTCAGCGTGCGCGTGCTGCGCATGGCCCGCTGCTTCCCCGAGCCGCCCGAACGCATGGCGATGTTCCGCCTGCACCGCGGTATCGACGCACGTGATGTAGCCAGCGCGCATGCTGCACTGCTGCTGGACGAAGGCGCCGCTTTCGCGCGTTACATCGCGTGCGCTCCGACGCCGTTCCGGCGTGAGGATTGCCTGGAGCTGGCCACCCACCCGCGCAGCGTGCTGGCACGCCGCGCGCCACAGCTGCTGGCCGAGTTCGAACGACGGGGCTGGCCGCTGCCGTTGAGCATCGATCGCGTCTACGACAGTGCCCGCCTGCGCAGCGTGCTGGGCTGGCAGCCGCGCTTCGGCCCGGACGACGTGCTGCAGCAGTACGCCGCCGGCAGCATCGAGGTGCTGCCAAGGGCGGAGTGGATCAAGGATCGGGTCGCCGAATGAGATGGTCGCAGGGGGCGGGGCACCGAGCCCACCCTGAGCAGGTTCAGGAATGTGCAGGCCGCTGGCCTCAATCTCGATGGCGGCCGGCCGCTAAATCCGGTGTGCCTCGTGCACCGGGCGCGGCCCGGCGGCCGGTGGCCTGCGCGACGGATCGCGCGCCTGCGCGGTGTCCTCGTGACGCCGGTCGTCCTGAATTGCCTTGCGGACCCTCCCATGCCTTCTTCCCGCTCCGCCACTGCCCACCGCCCGGGCAGCATCGCCCACAAGCTGATGCTGGGCACCGCTGTGATCGCGCTGCTGTGCTTCGGCCTGACCGCGTTCCTGATCTACCGGCAGGCCAGCGCCAGTCTGATCAGCGCCTCGCGCCAGACCATGACCAGCGAGGCCAACGCCGAGGCGCGCCAGGTGGCGGCTGATCTGGGCACCGCCTTTGCCAGCAACGATGCCATGGTTGAAAGCGTGCTGGCCCAGCGTGCCCGTGGCGACGTGCCCGACCGCGCCAGCCTGGCGGCGGTGCTCGGCGAACAGCTGCGTGCTCATCCGCAATGGCTCGGCAAGAGCACCATGTGGGAGGCCGATGCCTTCGACGGCAAGGATGCGGAGTTCGTCAATACCGAAGCACACGATGCCACCGGCCGTTACATGAGCTACTGGGCCTGGCAGGACGGCAAGCCGCAGCAGTCGGTGATGACCGATTACACCGAGACCGCCAGCGGATCAGGCGACTGGTACATGGGGCCCAGCCGTGACAAGCTGCCCAAGGTCAGCGAACCCTACGCCTATGACATCGCCGGCCAGAAGGTGCTCATGAGCACCCTGAGCACGCCGATCATCGAGAACGGCAGATTCCTGGGCGTGTTCACCGTGGACTTCTCGCTGGCGGCGTTGCAGAAGCACCTGGCCACGCTGAAGCCGATGGGGGCCGGTCGTGTCGAACTGCTGTCGCCGAAGGGTGTGGTGCTGGCCTCGGCCAATGCCGCCGAGATCGGCAAGCCGCGCAGCGACGCGCAGACCCGCAGCATGCTGGCCGACATTGCCGCCGACCGTCCGTTCGAGGCCTTCACTCCGGATGCGGCCGGCAACGTGCGGGTGTATGTACCGCTGCGGGTCGGCGATGCGCCGCAGCGTTTTGCCCTGGGCGTGGTGATGCCGCACGCGGTGATCGTGGCTGAGGCACGCCAGCTGCTGTGGCTGACCCTGCTGGTCGGCGTGATCGCCGCGCTGAGCCTCAGCGCCGGTGTCCATGTACTGCTGCGCCGCCTGGCGATCCGCCCGTTGGCCGAAGCGGTGCGCGTGGCCGGTGATGTCGCCGCCGGCAAGCTGGACAGCACGCTGCCGGCGCGCAGCAACGACGAAGTGGGGCGCCTGCTGGACGCGATGCAGGGCATGCGTGGGCAGTTGCAGTCAGTGATGGCTGCGCAGGCCGAAATGGCGCGCCGCCACGATGCCGGGGAACTCAGCTACCGCATGGATGCTGCGGCGTTCCCGGGCGAGTACGGCCGCATGGTGGCCGACAGCAACCAGCTGGTGGCCTCCAGCAATGCGGTCACCCAGCGCCTGGTCGAGGTGATGCAGCGCTACGCCGTGGGCGACCTCAGCGTGGACATGGAAGCGCTGCCGGGCGAGAAGGCGGCATTCACCGCCGCGATGGCAACCACCAAGGGCAACCTGGCCGCGATCAACGAGCAGATCCAGCAGCTGGCCGCCGCCGCCGCTGCCGGTGATTTCGCCGTGCGCGGTGATGCGCTGCGCTTCGAGCATGATTTCCGCCGCATGGTGGAGACCCTGAACACAATGATGCAGGTCAGCGACCACAACCTGGCTGCACTGTCTACGCTGCTGCGGGCGATCGCCGCCGGCGACCTCACTGCGCGCATGCAGGGTGAGTTCCACGGGGTGTTCGCGGTGATGCGCGACGATGCCAACAGCACCGTGCAGCAGCTGACCCAGATCGTCGGACAGATCCAGCAGTCGGCGGCCAGCATCCGCCTGGCCGCTGGCGAGATCGCGGCCGGCAACAGCGACCTGTCGCGCCGCACCGAACAGCAGGCCGCCAATCTGGAAGAAACCGCCGCGTCGATGGAGGAACTGACCTCCACCGTGCGCCAGAATGCCGACCACGCGCTGCAGGCCAACATGCTGGCCGGTTCCGCAGCGGGCGTGGCCAGCGAAGGGGGCGAGGTGGTCAGCCAGGTGGTGCAGACGATGCAGCAGATCGAAGCCTCGTCGCAGCGCATCGCCGAGATCATCTCGGTGATCGATGGCATTGCGTTCCAGACCAACATCCTGGCATTGAACGCGGCGGTGGAAGCCGCGCGCGCCGGCGAGCAGGGCCGTGGCTTCGCCGTGGTCGCCAGCGAAGTCCGAGCGCTGGCGCAGCGCTCAGCGGGTGCCGCCAAGGAGATCAAGGAGCTGATCGACGCTTCGGTGGCACAGGTCGGAGCCGGTGCGCAGCTGGTGCACGGTGCCGGACGCACCATGCAGGACATCGTCGGTCAGGTCGGCCGCGTGAATGAGATCATGGCCGAGATCTCGGCCGCCTCGCGCGAACAGTCGGCCGGCATCGAGCAGGTCAACCAGACCGTGGTGCAGATGGACGAAACCACCCAGCAGAATGCTGCACTGGTGGAGGAAGCCAGTGCAGCAGCCCGCGCGATGGAGGAGCAGGCCGAGCAGCTGGCGGTGGCGGTGTCGCGCTTCCGCCTGCAGGCCGGGCCGATGGCCACGGCACGCCGCGCGGCCTGAGCCAGAAAACGAAGACGCCCGGCGGGGGCCGGGCGTCGCTTGCATCCTTGCCGCGCATCCCTGCGCAGGTCTGATGGCTCAGAACATGCCTTCAAACGGGTTCCAGCTGGTGCGCCCTTCCACCTTCTCCAGGTAGTAGCTGTAGTTGGTGCTGGAGGCGACCAGCAGGTTCATGGCGATGAACAGCATGCGCCCGACAACGTCGGGAAGGAACATGGTGATGATGGCCAGTACGATGTTGATGCCGATCACCACCAGTGCCTTGCGCCACATGCCAAGGATCAGCAGGTAGATGGCGCCGAAGAACAGCGCGAAGAAGTTCAGGTTGATCTTCAGGCGGTCACCAAAGGACAGCGCCTTCCAGGCCTGCTTGAAGCCGGGGTTCTTGGGGGCGCCGTGCTGGCGGAAGAAGTTGAAGCGGAACTGCCACTTCGGGCTGAACTGGGACAGGTCAGTGGTATTCATTGGGGAAACATCCCTGTGAGAAAACGTTTTCATGATAGGACAAGTCCTATTCAGGATCCAAGCGCTGCCGTCAAAAATGTGACGCCTGCCTTGTTCCGACGGCTGCGGCCCGGCGCCGCACCGTCACCCGCCCGCCTTGTTTTTAGGTTAGGGTGCGCAGTTCCGCTGCCGCCGCGGTTGACCCCGGCGGCGGCGGGATGTCCATGGAGGTTGCATGACCACAGCTGCTACACCGGAAAACGCACCGGGGCCGGTGCTCCTGCCGACACCTGAAGTGGTGCAGGCACAACAACTGCTCGCGCGCCAGCAACTGGCGGTGGCGATGGACCGTGCGCGCACGGCCGCCACGCGGGACGCGGCGCCAGCCGCGCTGGAAAGCGAGTAATCCGCCACCGTTGATCGCGCTGGCATCACGCCAGCGCGATCACGGCGCGCGCGCGGCTCAGAACCGTGCGGTCATGCTGATGAAGTAGCTGCGCCCAGCGACGAAGTAGTCGGTGGAGCCTTCGGCATACAGCGTCTTGTCGGCCAGGTTGCTGATGCCACCGCGCAGGGTCAGCACCTCGTTGACGTTAAGCGCTGCGGTCAGGTCATACAGCGTGTAGGCCTTGAGGAAGGTCGTCGCCGTGCCGGTCTGCCTGCCGGTGTACTGCGCCGACAGGCTGCTGGATAACACCGTGTTGGGCGTCCAGTCCAGCGACGAATAGCCGGAAAATTCCGGCGTATCGATCAGGTTGCGGCCGGTAGTCAGGTTCCTGGCTTCCTTCATCCAGGTCGCCGAGGTGCGCCAGCGCCAGTGCTCGCCGAAGCGGAAATTGAGGTTGCCTTCCATGCCGCTGGTGCGTGCGCGCTGCACGTTGCTCATCCGTGTCCACCAGATGCCGTTGAACCTGCCCAGCGGTGCGTACTCGATCTTGTTCCTGAAGTCGGTGTGGAAGTAGGTCAGGCCGGCATCGACCAGGTCGTTGCCAAAGCTGATGCCGATCTCGCGGTTGGTGCTGGTTTCCGGGTCCAGGTCCGGGTTTCCGGCCATGTAGCAGCCGCCGCGGGTATAGCCCAGCGGGATCAGCGAGGTGCAGCCACGGCCCCCGGACTGGGTGGCGGCGCTGGGCGAGTTCTCGGTCAGGCTGGGCGCGCGGAAGCCCTTGGAAACGCCACCGCGGATGGTCCATTGCTCGGCCGGATGCCAGACCAGGTAGGCGCGCGGGCTGACGTGGCCACCGAACTTCTCATGGTGGTCCAGGCGCGCGCCCAGGGTCAGTGCCAGGGTGCGGTGCAGCTTCAGTTCGTCTTCTACGAACAGGGCCCAGGTATCCACTTCCAGATCGGAACCGCTGACGGCATTGCCGGCATAGTCGATCGGCGCGCGGCCGATGGTATCGGTGTTGGTCAGTTCCTGACGCTTCCACTGGCCGCCCACGGCAAACTGGTGTTCAACGCCGAGGGTGAACGGCGTGGTCAGGTTGCCCTCGATGATCGTATCTGTTGCTTCGGAACGGCCGGTAGCACCGATGTTGTTCCTGTACTCGGTAGAGTACGCACTGATCTTCGAATTGCCGAAGCTCCACTTGCCATTGTGGTTGAGCGCCAGCGAGCTGCGCTTGAGCTCACTGGCACCCCACGCGCTTTCATCCTGCTTTTCCAGCGACGCATCGATGAAGGCCTGCTGCACGCCATGGCCGGCTTCCAGCGACAGCGCCTGTGCGTCGCTCAGGTTCCACTGCAGCAGCGCGTCGACATTGCGGTCCTTCTCGCCCGCATAGGCATTGCCGTAGACACCGCCGTTGGAGCGGTCCGAATCGCGGCGCATGCTGTTGGCGCCGATGCGCAGGCCAAAGCGCTCGCCGAGCGGGCCGGAGAACGTTGCGCCGATCTGCTGGGTATCGCCGCGCTTGCCGTCAGCGGGGCGGGTGTAGCTGTGGGTGGCGCTGCCGCTCCAGTCATCACCGATGCGCTTGGTGATGATGTTGATCACCCCGCCCATGGCATCGGAGCCATACAGCGACGACATCGGCCCGCGCACCACTTCGATGCGTTCGATCTGCTCCGGCGAGATCCAGTTCAGATCCTGACGGCCGAGGTCGGGGCGGTAGTTGGTCGACGCCGAGCTGCCCATGCGCTTGCCGTCCACCAGCACCAGCGTGTAGTTCGACGGTATGCCGCGCAGCTTGATCTTGGACTGCTCGCCGACCGCGCTGAGGCCACCGGTCACGCCCGGCACACGGCTGAGCAGGGTGGCCAGGTCGTGCACCGGCTGACGTTCGATGTCCTCGCGGCTGATTACGCTGATGCTGGCCGGGGCATCCTTGATCCATTGCTGGTTGCCCGAGGCGGTAACCACCACGGTATCCAGATTCGTGGTGGAGGCATCGGCGCTGGCCTCTGCGGCAGCCATGCCGGGCAGGCCAAGCAGGCAGGCGGCGGCCAGGGCGCTGGCCAAGCGGGTGCGCGGCGGGCGCGCGGGACGGGAACGGGACAGGGGCATGATGGCTTCCATCGGAGGAGGGAGACCCGATGGAGGCAGCAGGCGCACGCAGACAGCGGGCAGCTCCCTTCCATGGGTCGTACGGCGCCGGGGCTGGAACCGGCGCAGCTGGGTGGGTTTTGACCGTGCGGACGACGGCAACCTGCCTGGTTCATGAAATGATAACCGTTCGCATTTGTTACGATCCAGCACAGGAGGCGACGAGGTGGCATCCGATACCTGGCTGCCAGACTCGCCTGCTGTTTGCTGAATGGGGATAAATCCCGGCGTAGGCCTTCGCACCCGGCTTACATCCGGCGCCCTAGACTGGGCCGCATTTTCGATTCCGCCCTGTTGGAGATCGTGTGGGTTCCGGTAGTGACAGACAGCGACTGCGCGGCGTGAGGCCGACGCAGCCAGGACAAGTGCGGGCGCCGGGAAAGCGCGCCGGGAACCTTGGTGCATGCAGCCCGGCCGGGATGGCCGGCCGTGCCGACCGCGCGGAGTAGGCGGCAATGGGGGTGCAGACCATCCATGCGGAAGCGGATACGCCCCGGCTTGATGCCGGCTGGGCGCTGCTGCCGGTGGAATCGCCGTTGCAGATGCCCGAGCAGACCCTGCGCGAGGGCCATCTGAAGGTTCGACGCCACCGCACCTCGCCGCGGCTGATCGGCCTGCGCCGGTTCTACATCTTCGGCGGCACGCTGGCGATGACCGCCATCGCTACCCGGATGATGTGGCGGGTGCTGTCGGCCAACGGCATCAGCGTGCTTGAAGCCTGCCTGCTGGTGCTGTTCGTCGGCCTGTTCGCCTGGATTGCGCTGTCGTTCGCCAGTGCCGTGGCCGGCTTCCTGACGGCGGTGTTCGACCGGGGTTACCGGCTGGGCATCGATCCGGACAAGCCGCTGCCTACGGTACACAGCCGCACCGCGCTGCTGATGCCAACCTACAACGAAGACCCGCGCCGCCTGCTGGCGGGCCTGCAGGCGATCTACGAGTCGGTGGCGGCCACCGGCCAGCTCGACCGCTTCGACTTCTTCGTGCTCAGCGACACCCGCCGCGAGGACATCGCCGGTGCCGAGGAACAGGTGTTTGCCGAACTGCGCGAGCGTGTACCTGATGGCCGGGTGCGGCTGTTCTACCGCCGCCGTGGCGACAACAGCGGGCGCAAGGCCGGCAACATCGCCGACTGGGTGCGCCGCTTCGGAGGCGCCTACCCGCAGATGCTGATCCTGGACGCCGACAGCCTGATGACCGGCGACAGCATCGTGCGCCTGGTGGCCGGCATGGAACACAACGCCGACGTCGGCCTGATCCAGACCCTGCCGTCGGTGATCGGTGGCCGTACCCTGTTCGCGCGCATGCAGCAGTTCGGTGGCCGCGTGTACGGGCCGGTGATTGCGCGTGGCGTGGCCTGGTGGCATGGCGCCGAGAGCAACTATTGGGGCCACAATGCCATCATCCGCACCCGCGCCTTCGCAGACCACGCCGGCCTGCCAGCGCTACCAGGACGCAAGCCGTTCGGCGGCCATGTGCTCAGCCATGACTTCGTCGAAGCGGCGCTGATGCGGCGTGGTGGCTGGGCCGCGCACATGGTGCCCTACCTGGGTGGCAGCTACGAGGAAGGCCCTCCGACACTGACTGACCTGCTGGTGCGCGACCGCCGCTGGTGCCAGGGCAACCTTCAACACGGCAAGGTGGTCGGCAGCCGTGGCCTGCACTGGATCAGCCGCACGCACATGCTGATCGGCATCGGCCATTACTTCACCGCGCCGATGTGGGCGATGCTGATGCTGATCGGCATCGCCATTCCATTGTTCCAGGAAGGCATTGATTTCAACGCCCTGCTGCACCTGTCGCCCAGCGTTTACTGGCGCGCACAGGACGAAGAACAGGTGGTTCGCCTGTTCGCTGCCACCATGGCCGTGCTGCTGCTGCCCAAGGTGCTGGGGTACCTGGCAATGCTTCTGGAGCCGGTCGACCGTCGTGGCTGTGGTGGCGCGATCCGCGCGTTCGTTTCGATGCTGGTGGAAACCGTACTGGCCGCGCTGATGGCGCCGGTGGTGATGTACGTGCAGTCGCGCGGCGTCGCCGAAGTGCTGTCCGGGCGCGATTCCGGCTGGGACGCGCAGCAGCGTGACGACGGTGGTATCTCGTGGCTGGCGCTGATCCGCGGCTATGGCGGCCTCGGCGTATTCGGTGCCTTCATGGGCGTGCTGGCCTGGGCCGTATCGCCGTCGCTGGCCGCGTGGATGGCGCCGGTGGTGATCGGCATGGTGCTGGCGGTCCCGGTGGTGGCGCTGACGTCATCGCGCGGGCCGGGTACCTTCCTGCATCGGCTTGGCCTGCTCGATATCCCCGAAGAGAACATCCCGCCGCCGGTGCTGGTACGCGCTGCACAGCTGCGCCGGGAAGCGGCCGAACAACCGCCGCTGTACTGATCGCCCGGCGGCAGCGGCATAATGCGGCTCGAACTTGAAGGAGCCACATCATGCTGCAAACGGTGGAACAGGAAACCGGCGCCTCGCCGCAGTGGTCGGTGATCTGGCTGCACGGCCTTGGCGCCGACGGTCACGACTTCGCGCCGATCGTGCCGGAGCTGGTGCGTCCGCACTGGCCAGCGCTGCGCTTCGTGTTCCCGCATGCGCCGGTGCGGCCGATCACGATCAACAACGGCGTGCCGATGCGCGGCTGGTACGACATCGTCGGCATGGATTTCCGCTCGCGCGCCGACATGGCCGGCGTGCAGGACTCGGTACTGCAGCTGGATGCGCTGATCGCGCGTGAGATCGAGCGCGGCATCGCTCCGGAGAAGATCTTCCTGGCCGGTTTCTCGCAGGGTGGCGCGATCATCCTGACCGCCGCACTGTCACGCACGGCGCCACTGGCCGGCCTGATTGCACTGTCCACCTACCTGCCCGAGGCCGAGAGCGCCAAGCGCGCTGACGGTGCGGTGCAGGTGCCGGTGTTCATGGCCCATGGCAGCAGCGACCCGGTGATTCCGCAGGCGGTGGCCGTACACAGCGCGCAGGCCCTGCAGGCGATGGGCCTGGAGGTGGAGTGGCACAGCTATCCGATGGCCCACCAGGTCTGCGCCGAAGAAATCCAGGCGCTGGGTGACTGGTTGCAGGAACGCCTGGGCGCTGCCTGAGCCATGTCACCGGCCAGCGCCCCGCCGTGGATGCCGGAACTGTGCCGCCTGCCGCGGCTGGCGGCGATGCTCGGCCTGGCCGAGCTGGTGGTGGTGGTACTGGCGCTGGCGCCCGACGGTAGCCGTCACTGGACCTTCGGCGAACTGCTGTCGGCCAGCGGCTTCGCGTTGTGGCTTGCGCTGGCGGTGACCGCCAGCCTGTGCCTGCTGCGGCAGGCGCTGTCGAGGCTGCCGCAGGTGCTGGGGGCTGTGGCGGCCATCGCACTGGCGACACTGATCGCGGTGATCTGCGCCGGCATCGTGCATGCGCTGTACGCGGTGCTGGGCGACAACTTCGCCCGCGGCATCAGCTTCTGGCGCTTCACGCTGGGCAGCGCGGCCACCACCGCGCTGATCACCGCGCTGGCCCTGCGCTATTTCTACGTGAGTGACCGCTGGGCCGCGCAGGTGCAGGCCAACGCACGCGCACAGGCCGATGCGCTGCAGGCGCGGATCCGCCCCCATTTCCTGTTCAACAGCATGAACCTGATCGCCAGCCTGCTGCATCGCGATCCGGCGGTGGCCGAGCGTGCGGTGCTGGACCTGTCCGATCTGTTCCGTGCGGCGCTGGGGGCGGGCGAGGGCGATTCCACCCTGCGTGACGAATGCGAGCTGGCCGAGCGCTACCTGTCGATTGAATCACTGCGCCTGGGCGAGCGTCTGCAGGTGCGCTGGCAGCGCGATGAGCCGCTGCCCTGGAATCTTCCCCTGCCTCGCCTGGTACTGCAGCCGCTGGTGGAGAACGCCGTGCTGCATGGCATCTCGCGGCTGCCCGAGGGCGGCACCATCGAGCTGCAGCTGGTGCGCGAGGGCAACGAGCTGCAGATCCGCGTGCGCAACCCGGCGCCCGACCCGCAGGCGCCCGGACTGGCCCTGGCGCGCGGTGCCGGCCATGCCCAGCACAGCATCGGCCATCGGCTGGCCTGGCGTTTCGGCAGGGCCGCGCGGATGACGGCTGGCTGGAGCGAGGGCTACTATGCCTGCCAGGTGACAGTGCCGATCCAGTGAGGGAGCGATCGTGAGGGTAGTCATCGCCGATGACGAACCGCTGGCGCGCGAGCGCCTGCGCAGCCTGTTGTCCGCGCAGGACGGCGTGGTCGTGGTGGCCGAGGCCGGTAACGGCGAGCAGGCCCTGCACGCGTGCGCGGAGCTGCAGCCGGACCTGGTCCTGCTGGATATCGCCATGCCCGGGCTGGATGGCCTGGAAGCGGCCCGTCATCTGGCCAGCTTCGAACCCCGGCCGGCGGTGGTGTTCTGCACCGCCTACGATGCGCATGCGCTGTCGGCGTTCGAGGCTGCGGCGATCGACTATCTGATGAAACCAGTGCGCGCCGAACGCCTGGCGGCGGCGATTGCACGCGCACGCACGTTCCTGGCCGGCCGTGATGGCCAGCCGCAGGACCATCGTGGGCAACAGGCACGGAGCATGCTGTGCGCACGCCTGCGCGGCAGCCTGCGGCTGATCCCGCTGGACGACATCCACTACCTGCAGGCCGAAGAGAAGTACGTGGTGGTGCACCACGCACGTGGAGAAGACTTGATCGAAGAGTCACTGAAGTCGCTGGAAGAGGAGTTCGCCAGCCGCTTCATCCGCATCCATCGCAACTGCCTGGTGGCACGCCATGAGCTGGTGGAGCTGCGTCGTGGCACGGGCGGCCAGGTGCAGGCGATGCTGCGCCATGGCAAGCAACCGCTGGAAGTCAGCCGCCGCTGCGTGGCGACGCTGAAGCAGGAACTGCGGCATCTGTGAGTGGTCCGCGCGGCCTGCGGCCGCGACTGCTTTCAGGTCAACAGCAACAGCAACAGCAACTTGGTCGGCTCTGTATTGCGGCGGGTGTGGCGGAACGGTGTGGACATGCAGGGGACGCCGTGAACCCATCCATGGGGGCTTGGTCGCCGCATCCATGCGGCTCACACCCCTGCATGCCCACACCGTTCCGCCTTCGACAGATTTCAGCGTCGGACGGCAAAGGTATTGTTGTTATCGGAGGGGTAGAGGAATGTAGAGTCGAGCCATGCTCGACTTAGAGCGAAGCGACCCGCTGTTGCTCTGCTTTTCTTTTGATCTTCCGTGGCTGGCGCACACGGAAACTGTCAGAGGCCGGGCGGGGTGGGCTGCGCAGGGGCGTGAGCCGCATGGATGCGGCGACCGAGCTTACATGGACGTACTTGCAGCGGCCCCTGCGCAGTCCATCCCGCCCGGCCCAGCACGGCTGTTGCTTCAACCATACCCCCAGCCAGCCACGAGGGGCTCCGCCGTTGGCCGTATCCGCGCCGAAGGCGCGATAATGACCGGATGGAAACCGTCCGCATCGCCACCCGCAAGAGCCCGCTCGCCCTCTGGCAGAGCGAACACGTCGCTGACCGCCTGCGCCAGGCCCATCCCGGCCTGCATGTGGAACTGGTGCCGATGAGCACCCGCGGTGACGAGGTGCTCGACCGCTCGCTGGCCGCGATCGGTGGCAAGGGCCTGTTCCTGAAGGAACTGGAGCTGGCCATGCTGCGCGGTGAGGCCGACTGCGCCGTGCATTCTTTGAAGGACGTGCCGATGGAACTGGACGAGCCGTTCGCGCTGCCGGCAATCCTGCCCCGACACGATCCGGCCGATGGCTTCGTCTCCAACCTGTACGCCTCGCTGGACGCGCTGCCGATCGGCGCGCGGGTCGGGACCTCGTCGCTGCGCCGCCAGGCCCAGCTGCGCGCGCTGCGCCCGGACCTGGAGCTGCTCGACCTGCGCGGCAACGTCAACACCCGCCTGGCCAAGCTCGACAACGGCGGCTACGACGCGATCGTGCTGGCCGTGGCCGGCCTGGAGCGCCTGGGCCTGGGTGAGCGCATCGTCGCGCGCCTGCAACCGCCGCAGTGGTTGCCGGCCCCGGCGCAGGGCGCGGTGGCGGTGGAGTGCGATGGCGGCAATGCGCACCTGAGGGCGCTGTTCGGCCAGCTTGATGACGCGGCTACCCGTGCCTGCGTGGAAGCCGAGCGGGCAATGAACCGTGCGCTGCATGGCAGCTGCCATGTGCCGGTGGCGGCCATCGCGCAGTGGCAGGGCGACGACCTGCACCTGCAGGGGCTGGTTGGCAGCGCCAGCGATGGCCGTGCGGTGCGTGCCGAGGCGGTGGGCCCGGCCAATGCCCCGGAAGCGCTGGGCCAGCGCGTGGCGAACATGCTGCTGGACGATGGCGCCGGCGAACTGCTGAACGCCTGAGCCCCGATGTCTGTAGAGCCGAGCCATGCTCGGCTGCTCTTCGCCGGGAAAATCCCGGGCTTCGCGCTCAAGTCGAGCATGGCTCGACTCTACAAAAACGAAACGGGCGCCCTCGGCGCCCGTTCTGCTTATTTGAACTTGTAGACCACGTTCATCGTGGTCAGCGTATCGGTCTTGCGCTTGTCGACAGCGACGTCGCTGTTGTAACGCGCCTGCCAACCGGCCTTCAGCGCCAGGTGCTCGTTCATGCTCACCGAGACACCGAAGTCGTTCTGGCCGAAGGTGTTGTACGAACCGGACTCGACCAGCAGCGTGTTCACCAGATCGGTGTTGTCGGTCAGCGAGTACTTCATGTCGAACAGGCCACGGCCGATCATGCCGGTGCGGGTGCGGTCGTCCTCGGTGCTGTGGGTGCGGCGCACACCGGGACCGATCTGCGCATCGAACGAGAAGCGCTCGGTGTTCCACAGGCGGGTGCCGTAACCCAGGCCGAACGAGCTCTGGCGGTCGTAGGTGGCGAAGTCATCGCGCTCGGTACGCACCGTGGCGGTCAGCTGGCGGTGCTCGCCCAGCTGCAGCGCGCTGCCGGCACTGCCGGTGTAGCGATTGGCCGTGGTGTTGTTGCGGCGGGTGGTGGTGCCGTCATCGCGGGTCTCGGTCACCTTGGAGCTGGAGCGCAGGCCGGCCAGGTCCATGCTGTGAACCCAGTCGCCGTCGGTGTAGCGAAGGCGCAGGCGGCCGTTGAAGCTCTCGGTGCTGCTGTTGCCGCGTGCCGAAGCGAAGCCGAGCTCGCCGCCACTGCCGCTCCACGGCGAGGACATCGCCGCCAGTTCGGAGGCATCCTGTGCGTACGCGAGCGGCGCGCACAGCAGCAGGGGGATCAGCAGGGACACGCGCAGGAACATCGGGACTACTCCGAAGCGGTTGACAGCCGGTGATGATACTGGAAGCGTGATGGCGGTCCGAATCGATCCAAACGCCCGCTTCAGC
Source organism: Stenotrophomonas sp. CASM101 (assembly GCF_049384845.1). Classification (NCBI taxonomy): domain Bacteria; kingdom Pseudomonadati; phylum Pseudomonadota; class Gammaproteobacteria; order Lysobacterales; family Lysobacteraceae; genus Stenotrophomonas; species Stenotrophomonas sp. CASM101. The sequence goes on from NZ_JBMRFR010000007.1 coordinate 80,050, forward strand.
AGACGTTGCCGCGACCGCCCATTCAGGGCAGATCGACGCGCAACGCCGGGTCGTTGAAGCGCGAATAGCGCAGCCGCAGCTGGAAACTGCGGCCATTGCTGCTGCCGCTGCGCACGATCTGGCGTGGCAGGCCCTGGGCATCCACCCAGTACTCCAGGCGTTCGCCGGGCTGGTTTCCGCGCAGCCGGTAGTGACGGGTCTCGACCCCGTCCAGCGCCTGGCTGCCGAGATCTTCGGCCTTCAGGTCGGCGGGCAGGGCGTCGGCCGGCAGCGGGTTGCGCCACTGCTCGAGCAGGCCGGGCGGGGCCGGCACCTGGCGGATCGCACCGTCGGCCTGCAGGAACAGGGTGTCGCCGATGATGGTCTGCGGCCCGGCCGGGGTCTCCACCCGGAAACGGTCGGGTGCAACGAAGTCCATGGCGCTGCGTACCCGCTGCGGCGCGCCCAGCACTTCCAGTTCGGCGTGGAAGCTGCGCAGGGCGGCGAAACGCTGGCTGGCGCCCAGCACCGCCTGTGCCGGATCGGCGGCGGGTACCGGGGCCTCGGTGCCCGCCGGCGCCGGCGCGCGATCGCAGGCGGCCAGCAGCAGGCAGGCCAGCAGGGACAGGGCAGGCAACCGGCGCATCGGGCATTCCATGGGGTGGGGGCGACCACGATAGCCCAAACGTCCCACACAAGACCCGCGACTCGGACATAATCGGGGGTATGGACCGATACGAACGCATCACCGCCCTGCATCGTCTGCTCAAGTCCGCGCGCTATCCGGTAACGGTGGCGACCCTGCAGGACAAGCTCGGTTGTTCCCGTGCCACCGTCTACCGCGACCTGGCCTTCCTGCGCGATGCGCTGATGGCACCGATCGAGGGCGACGGCGAGGCAGGCTTCCGTTACCAGGCCGACGAGAGCGACCGCTTCGAACTGCCTGGCCTATGGCTCAGCTCGGAGGAGCTGCATGCCCTGCTGGCTTCGCAACACCTGCTGGCGCGCACCGGCGGTGGCGTGCTGTCGTCGGTGCTGGCGCCGCTGCAGCAGCGCATCGAGAGCCTGCTGGCGGCCCAGGCGGGCGTGTCCAGCTGGCCGGTGGACCGCGTGCGGGTGATTCCGCACCGTGGCCGCAAGTTTGACGAAGGCAGCTTCCGCAGCGTTGCCTCGGCCGTGCTGGAGCGCCGCCAGCTGGCGTTCGAGTACCGTGCCCGTTCCACCGACGAGCCGACCAAGCGTACCGTCTCGCCGCAGCGCCTGACCCATTATCGCGACAACTGGTATCTGGATGCCTGGGACCATGACCGCGAGGCGCTGCGCAGTTTCGCCGTGGACCGCATCCACAAGGCACGGGTGATCGACAGCACCGCCCGCGATGTCGCCGACAGCGAGCTGGACGAGCAGCTCGGCGCCAGCTATGGCATTTTTTCTGGTGCGCCGAAGGGCTGGGCGACCATCCTGTTCAGCGCCAAGGCCGCGCGCTGGGTGGCCGACGAGCACTGGCATTCCAAGCAGCAGGGCCGCTTCCTGGCCGATGGCCGCTACGAACTGAAGGTGCCGTACAGCGTCTCGCGCGAGCTGCTGATGGACGTGCTGCACTATGGTTCGGATGCCGAGATCATCGAGCCGGTGATGCTGCGCGAGCAGGCCAAGGCGCTGCTCGAGCTGGCCCTGAGCAACTACGAAAAATCCTGACACTCCCCCCGAGAACCCTTCCGCCCATGAAGAAGACCCTGTTGCTGCCCCTGCTCGCCGCTGCGCTGGCCCTGACCGCCTGCGGCACGTCCGGCGAGCCCTCGCAGAAGCTGGTGGTGGCCGCCACGGCCGTGCCGCATGCCGAGATCCTTGAAGTGGTCAAGCCGATCCTCAAGCAGGAAGGCGTGGACCTGGACGTGCGCGTGTTCAACGACTACGTGCAGCCCAACGACCAGCTGGTGCAGAAGCAGGTGGACGCCAACTACTTCCAGACCGAGCCGTACCTGGATGCCTACAACCGCGATCGCAAGACCGATCTGGTGAAGGTGATCGGCGTGCACATCGAACCGTTCGGCGCCTATTCGCGCAAGGTCAAGTCGCTGGCCGAGCTGCGCGAAGGCGCAGATGTGGTGATCCCGAACGACCCGAGCAACAACAGCCGTGCGCTGATCCTGCTGCACAAGGCCGGCGTGATCGAGCTGAAGGATCCGGCCAACGCGCTGTCGACCCTGCGTGACATCACCGCCAACCCGAAGAACCTGAAGTTCCGCGAACTCGACTCGGCGATGCTGCCGCGCGTGCTGGGCCAGGTGGACCTGGCACTGATCAACACCAACTACGCGCTGGATGCCGGCCTCAACCCGACCAAGGACGCTCTGGCGATCGAGAGCAAGGATTCGCCTTACGTGAACTTCCTGGTCGCGCGCCCGGACAACAAGGACGACGCCCGTGTGCAGAAACTGGCCAAGGCCCTGACCAGTCCGCAGGTGAAGGCCTTCATCGAGACCAAGTACAAGGGCGCGGTGCTGCCGGCGTTCTGATTGCGGCTGATCTGTTGATTTGAACGGTGGGTGTCGACCTTCGTCGACACTGCCTTCCCTGTAGAGCCGAGCCCACGCTCGGCTCTGCTGTTTCCGGCATTTCACCGGCGGCGGCCGAGCATGGCTCGGCTCTACCGTGTCACTCCACGTGTGCCGCAGCAGGGCAGGGCATTGCAGTTTCAATCGACGTGGAAGGCGAGGGTGGCGGCCACCGCCTGCTGCCATCCGGCATACAGTTTCTCGCGCTGGGCCACGTCCATCTGTGGCTCGAAGCGCCGGTCCAGGCCCCACTGCGCGGTGATCTGTTCGCGGCTGGACCAGAACCCGACGGCCAGGCCGGCCAGATAGGCCGCACCGAGCGCGGTGGTTTCGGTCAACCGCGGCCGCAGCAGCGGCACACCGAGGATGTCTGCCTGGAAGCTGGCCAGGAAGTCGTTGCCGATCGCACCGCCATCGGCGCGCAGTTCGGTCAGCGCGATACCGGCATCGGACTGCATTGCATCGAGCACGTCGCGGGTCTGGTAGGCCATCGCTTCCAGCGCGGCGCGCACGAAATGCGCCTTGCGGGTACCGCGGGTCAGGCCGAACATCGCGCCGCGCACATCGCTGCGCCAATAGGGCGCGCCGAGGCCGACAAACGCCGGCACCAGGTAGGCGCCGCCACTGTCGGGTACCTGTGCGGCCAGCGCCTGGCTGTCGCTGGCGCGTTCGATCATACGCAGTCCGTCGCGCAGCCACTGCACCACCGAGCCGGCGATGAAGATCGACCCCTCCAGCGCATACTCCACGCGCCCGTCCAGGCCCCAGGCAATGGTGGTCAGCAGGCCGTTGCGCGACCGCACCGCCTGCGCGCCGGTGTGCATCAGCATGAAGCAGCCGGTGCCGTAGGTGTTCTTGACCATGCCCGGCTGGAAGCAGGCCTGGCCGAACAGCGCCGCCTGCTGGTCACCGGCGATGCCGGCGATCGGGATCGGGTGGTCGAAGAAGAACTGCGGCCGGGTGTGTGCGTACACCGCACTGGAGTCGCGCACCTGCGGCAGCATCGCGCGCGGGATGTCCAGCAGCGCCAGCAGGTCTTCATCCCAGTCCAGCGTGTGGATGTTGAACAGCAGGGTGCGCGCGGCATTGCTGTAATCGGTCACGTGCGCCTGGCCACCGCTGAGGTTCCACACCAGCCAGCTGTCGATGGTGCCGAACAGGAGCTCGCCACGCTCGGCGCGCTGCTGCGCACCTTCCACGTGGTCGAGGATCCAGCGCACCTTGGTCGCGGAGAAATAGGCGTCGATCAGCAGGCCGGTCCGCTCGCGGACCAGCGCTTCATGCCCGTCGGACTTCAGCCGCTCGCAGATGGCGTGGCTCTGCCGCGATTGCCAGACGATCGCGTTGTGGATGGGCTGGCCGCTGGCGCGGTCCCAGACCACGGTGGTTTCGCGCTGGTTGGTGATGCCCAGCGCAGCGATATGGCGCGGATCGATCTGTTCGCGGCTGAGCAGTTCGGTCAGCGTGGCGTAGACGCTGGTAAGGATCTCGCGCGGGTCATGCTCGACCCAGCCGGGCTGGGGGAAGATCTGTGCGAATTCGCGCTGTGCACTGCCGACGATGTCGCCGGCACGGTCGAACAGGATCGCGCGCGAACTGGTGGTGCCCTGGTCGATGGCCAGCACGTAGCGGGGCGTCATGCAGCGTCTCCGGTAGAGCGGTCGGGGTAAGGTACCTCAGCTTCCTGCAGAGCCGGCTTGCTCCATCCACGCCTGCAGCCGTGCCACCTGCGCCGCGTCCAGCCGCAACCCCAGCTTGCTCCGCCGCCACAGCACGTCCTCGGCATTCGAGGCCCATTCGTGCTCACGCAGGAAAGCGACTTCCCGCGCGTGCAGGCCGCCGCCAAAGTCTTCGCCAAGATCGTTCACACCCTGCAGGCCATGCAGCAGCTCCGCGCTGCGGCTGCCGTAGGCGTCGGCCCAGCGGCGTGCCATTTCCTCGGGCAACCACGGTGCCAGCAACTGCAGGCGCGAGCACGCCTGCGTGGCGTCGCCCCAGTCGCTGCCAGGCAGCGGGTCTCCGCCTGCCGTCCACGCCGGGCCCATCTGCGGCAGCGCTGGCCGCAGCAGCTCCAGCGCTTCCTCGGCCAGCACCCGGTAGGTGGTGAGCTTGCCTCCCAGCACGTGCAGCGCCGGTGCCGGGTGGGACTGCAACTGCAGGCGGTAATCACGGCTGAGTCGTGCCGCACGCGGATCGGGATCGGCCAGCAACGGGCGTACGCCAGCGAACCGCCAGGCCACCTCCTCCGCTGCGATGGGATCACGCAGGTAGCGATTGGCCGCATCACACAGGTACGTCACCTCCGCAGGGAGCACGCTGCAGCGCGCCGGGTCACCGCGATAGTCGGTGTCGGTGGTGCCGACCAGCAGGTGGTCGTGGGCGAAGGGCAGAAGGAACACCACGCGCCCATCGGGCTGCTGCAGCAGGCAGGCGCTGTCGCTGGGCCAGGGGCGGCGCAGCACGATGTGGCTGCCCTGCACCAGGCGCAGCGCGGGGCCATCGCCGCGCCCCTGCATCTGTTCCAGCAGGCCGCCGGCCCACGGACCAGCCGCATTGGCAACGGCGCGCGCAGTCACCGGGTGCGGCTGGCCATCGGCGGATTCCAGAACGGCCTGCCATCGGCCGTGAACGGGGCGCAGGTCGATGCAGCGGCTGCGGACCCGCACCTGTGCGCCGCGCTGCGCGGCATCCAGGGCGTTGAGCAGCACCAGCCGCGCGTCATCGACCTGCGCATCGGCGTAGCTGAAGCCGATGCGCAGCGAGGGGGAGAGCCAGCGACCCAGCGGATCGCGTTGCAGGTCCAGTGCGTGCGATGCGGGAAACGCAGGGCTGCGCCGGCCCAGATGGTCGTACAGCCACAGTCCCGCGCGCAGCATCCAGCGCGGGCGCAGGTGCGGTTCCCAGGGCAGGACGAAACGCAGAGGATGGACCAGGTGAGGGGCTTGCCGGCGTACCGTCTCACGCTCACCCAGCGCTTTGCGCACCAGGCCGAATTCGCCCTGTTCGAGGTAGCGAAGGCCGCCATGGACCAGTTTGCTGCTGGCACTGGAGGTATGCGCGGCGAGGTCATGCTGTTCGCACAGCAGGACGCGCAGTCCGCGTCCGCTGGCATCACGGGCGATGCCGGTGCCGTTGATGCCGCCACCGATCACCAGCAGGTCGACTTCCTCCATCGCGCCTTCGCACCCTGTTTGTCTAGAGCCGAGCCCATGCTCGGCTGCTTTCCCGATAGTCGAGCATGGGCTCGACTCTACATAAAAGCAGCCGAGCATGGGCTCGGCTCTACAGGTGGAACGCGGGTGACGGAAACGACGACGGGCCCCGAAGGGCCCGTCGCGTTACATCAGTGAAGCAGGTGCAGCCTGGATCAGAAGCGGGCGCCGATGCCGAAGCCGACGGTCCACGGATCCATCTTGGCTTCGCCGATCTTTTCGCCGCCAACCTTCACGTCCGGGCGGGCGCGCATGTAGCGGGCGTCGGCACGGGCGAACCAGGTGGAGTTGATGTTCATGTCCACGCCGACGGTACCGATCACGCCCTTGGCATCCTTGAAGCGGATGTCGGTGTCAGCGCCGTTGCCCAGCTTCTCGTTGCTGAAGCTCGACTGGTAGTAGCCTACGCCCACGAACGGGCGGAACACGTTGTCAGCCTGGCCGAAGTGGTACTGGCCGCTCAGCGCGACCGGCTGCTGCTCGACCGAGCCCAGGCGGGCGTTGTTCGGGCCCTTGAACTTGTTTTCGAACTTGTCGGCAGCGCCCCACAGTTCAACGGCCCAGTTATCGTTGATGTAGTAGCTGAAGCTGACGGTCGGCGCCGGGCCGCCATCGGTCTTCTTCACGCCGGTGATCGGGTCGTTCTTCGGTTCCAGCAGCGAGATGCCGCCAACCACGGCAAAATGCTTGCCCGAGGCAGTGTCGGTGCTGCTGCTGTCCTGCGCGAAAGCGGCCGGTGCAAAGGCGGCGGAGGTCAGCAGGGCGAGACTCAGGATACGGATGGAGCGCATGGGGGTATCTCCTAATGTTTCTTGTTTTGGGCCCCCGGTTGCGGGGCGAGCACACCGTAGTCGCCCCAACATGAATCGAATCCGACGCACGTTAAAAAATAGTTTTCCTTGTTCAGCGACGGGTGCGGAATGCCTGTATTCATGGGGTTTTCGGCCCTCGCTGACATTCATGCAGTTGGAGAAGATGTGAGCGAAGCAACGTTGTGCATTGGCCTGCAAGCGCAGGTGAACGTGCAGTGCCGCGTGCTGCTGCTGGGCTCGATGCCAGGCGTGGCGTCGCTGCAGGAGCAGCGCTACTACGCGCATCCGCGCAACCGTTTCTGGCCGTTGATGGCCGATATCTGTGGCTTCAGTGCGGATCTGCCCTATGCAGCGCGGCTGCAGGCGTTGAACACCGCAGGCATCGGCCTGTGGGATGTGATCGGCCGCTGTGAGCGCCGGGGCAGTCTGGATGCGGACATCGTGCGTGGCACGGAAGTGCCCAATGCACTGCCGGAACTGATCGCCGCGTTGCCCGAGCTGAAGCTGGTCGGCTGCAATGGCGCCGCGTCAGCGCAGGCATTCCAGCGTTGGGTGCTGCCACGGTTGGAGGCCCCGCCGAAACGGGTGGTACTGCCGTCGACCAGCCCGGCCAATGCGGCCTGGTCGCTGCCGCGCCTGCGCCAGGCCTGGCAGCCGGTGGCAGACGCACTGGCGACATGAAGCGGACATCGTAGGGACAATACGCTACCGACTGGTGGCAGGCGCAACCCATGGGCAACAGCGTGTCCCGGCTGCGTGCGTACTGAAAACACCTGTAACGGTTGGCGCTGGACCCCGCTGGCCGCACAATAGACGTTTCCCTACACCAGATTGCCGGAGTTATCCCCATGGCCGAAATCAAGGAAGCACTTGTCCCCGATATCGGTGACTACAGCGATATCCCGGTAATCGAGGTGCTTGTCGCCGTCGGCGACACGGTCAAGAAGGACCAGGGGCTGGTGACGCTGGAAAGCGACAAGGCGACCATGGAAGTGCCGTCCTCGGTGGCTGGCGTGGTCAAGGAGCTGAAGGTCAAGGTGGGCGACAGCCTGTCCGAAGGCAAGGTCGTGGCCCTGATCGAAGTGGCTGAAGGCGAAGCGGAAGCCGCCAAGCCGGCGGCTGCCGCGCCGGCGCCGGCCAAGGCCGCTGCCCCGGCTGCCGCTACCCAGAGCGCGCCGGCCCCGGCCGCAGCTGCCCCGGCTGCCAGCGGTGGTGCCGTTGAAGCGCTGGTGCCGGACATCGGCGACTACGCCGGCATTCCGGTCATCGAAGTCCTGGTCGCCGTTGGCGACACGGTCAAGAAGGACCAGGGCCTGGTCACGCTGGAAAGCGACAAGGCCACCATGGAAGTGCCGTCCTCGGTGGCCGGTGTGGTCAAGGAGATCAAGGTCAAGGTCGGCGACAACCTGTCGCAGGGCGATGTGGTTGCGATCATCGAGGCCGAGGGCGCTGCCGCGCCGGCACCGACCAAGGCCGCCGCTGCCGCCGCGCCTGCAGCCGCTGAGACAGCCACCAAGGTCGAGCCGGTCGCCGTGCCGGCGCAGCCGGACAAGCTGGCGGCCCGCGAGATCGCCTCGGCCGGTACCCCGTCCAGCCCGCCGGTGCAGTTCAACGCTGATGGCGTGCTGCCGGCCAAGGTGCCGTATGCCACCCCGGCGGTGCGTGTGTTCGCCCGCGAACTGGGCGTGGACCTGCTGCAGATCAACGGCACCGAGAAGGGCGGCCGCATCACCAAGGCTGACGTGCAGAAGTTCGTCAAGGCCGCGCTCAGCGGTGGCGTGCCGGCTGCCGGTGGTGCTGCCGTCGCTGCCGGTGGTGGCCTGAACCTGCTGCCCTGGCCGAAGGTCGACTTCAGCAAGTTCGGCGAGACCGAAGTCCAGCCGCTGTCGCGCATCAAGAAGATCTCCGGCGCGAACCTGGCCCGCAACTGGGCGATGATCCCGCACGTCACCCAGTTCGACCAGGCCGACATCACCGACCTGGAAGCGCTGCGCGTGGCGCTGAACAAGGAGAACGAGAAGGCCGGCATCAAGCTGACCATGCTTGCTTTCCTGATCAAGGCCAGCGCCGCGGCGCTGAAGAAGTTCCCGGAATTCAACGCCTCGCTCGATGCCAGCGGCGAAAACCTGACCCTGAAGAAGTACTTCCACATCGGCTTCGCCGCCGACACGCCGAACGGCCTGGTCGTGCCGGTGATCCGCGACGTGGACAAGAAGGGCGTGGTGCAGATCGCGCAGGAAACCGGCGAACTGGCCAAGAAGGCGCGCGACGGCAAGCTTGGCCCGGCCGACATGAGCGGCGGCTGCTTCTCGATCAGCTCGCTGGGCGGCATCGGTGGCACCGCGTTCACCCCGATCGTCAATGCACCGGAAGTGGCCATCCTCGGTGTCTCCAAGTCGTCCATCCAGCCGGTCTGGAACGGCAAGGAATTCGCGCCGAAGCTGATGCTGCCGCTGTCGCTGAGCTACGACCACCGCGTCATCGACGGCGCTCTGGCCGCACGCTTCACCACGTACCTGTCGCAGGTACTGGCCGACATGCGCCGCGTGCTGCTGTAAGGCACCGCTTCGCCCCCACCGTGCGGCCGCAGCCCCTGGCGCGGCCGCGTGAACAGATGCAGTGACAGCCCGCCGGCCATGCCGGGCGGGCACGAGGAAAACCACCATGGCCACGATTGAAGTCAAGGTTCCCGACATCGGCGATTACAGCGATGTGCCGGTGATCGAAGTATTGGTCGCCGTTGGCGACACGGTGAAGAAGGATCAGGGTCTGGTGACCCTGGAATCGGACAAGGCCACTCTGGAAGTGCCGTCCTCGGCTGCTGGCGTGGTCAAGGAAATCAAGGTCAAGCTGGGCGACACCCTGTCCGAGGGTGCCGTGGTCGTGGTGCTGGACGCTGATGGCGTCGCCGAAGCCCCGGCCAAGGCCGCTGCGCCGGCTCCGGCAGCAGCTGCTCCGGCCAGCAAGCCGCCGGTGACCCCGTCGCACCGCGCCCCGGCCGAACCGGCCGCACCGAAGCCGGCGTTGTCCAGCGGCAAGCCGGCCGACATCGAATGCGAGATGGTTGTGCTGGGCTCCGGTCCGGGCGGCTACACGGCGGCGTTCCGCGCCGCAGACGTCGGCCTGGATACGGTGCTGGTCGAGCGCTACGCCAGCCTCGGCGGCGTCTGCCTCAACGTGGGCTGCATTCCGTCCAAGGCGCTGCTGCATGCTGCTGCGGTGATCGACGAAGTGGCCCACGCCGGTGATTTCGGCGTCGAGTTCGGCAAGCCGACCATCACCCTGGACAAGCTGCGCCAGTACAAGGAAAAGGTCGTCAACCAGCTGACCAAGGGCCTGGCCGGCATGGCCAAGCAGCGCAAGGTCCGCAACGTGCAGGGCGTCGGCAGGTTCATCTCGGCCAACGAGATGGAGATCACCGCCGCTGACGGCAGCACCCAGCTGCTGCGCTTCCAGAAGTGCATCATCGCTGCCGGTTCGCAGGCGGTGAAGCTGCCGAACTTCCCGTGGGACGACGCGCGCGTGATGGACTCCACCGATGCGCTGGAGCTGGCCGAAGTGCCGGGCTCGCTGCTGGTCGTCGGCGGCGGCATCATCGGCCTGGAAATGGCCACCGTGTACAGCGCGCTGGGCAGCAAGGTCACTGTGGTCGAGTTCATGGACCAGCTGATGCCGGGCGCCGACAAGGACCTGGTCAAGCCGCTGGCCGATCGCCTGAAGAAGCAGGGCATCGAAGTCCACCTGAAGACCAAGGCCTCGGGCGTCACCGCCGATGCCAAGGGCATCACCGTGACCTTTGAAGCTGCCGAAGAAGGCCAGGCGCCTGCGCTGGCGCAGGGCACCTTCGACCGCGTGCTGGTGGCCGTCGGGCGTTCGCCGAACGGCAAGAAGATCGATGCCGAGAAGGCCGGCGTGCAGGTCACCGAGCGTGGCTTCATCCCGGTGGATCGCCAGATGCGCACCAACGTGCCGCACATCTTTGCCATCGGCGACATCGTCGGCAACCCGATGCTGGCCCACAAGGCCACGCACGAAGGCAAGCTGGCCGCCGAAGTGGCTGCCGGCCACAAGAAGGAGTGGGTGGCCCGTGTGATTCCGTCGGTGGCCTACACCAACCCGGAAATCGCCTGGGTCGGCGTGACCGAGACCGAAGCCAAGGCCAAGGGCCTGAAGGTCGGCGTGGCCAAGTTCCCGTGGGCTGCCAGTGGCCGCGCGATCGGCATCGGCCGTACCGAGGGCTTCACCAAGCTGATCTTCGACGAAGAGACCCACCGCATCATCGGTGGTGCGATCGTCGGCGTGCACGCCGGTGACCTGCTGGCCGAGATCGGCCTGGCGATCGAGATGGGTGCGGAAGCCGAAGACATCGGCCACACCATCCACGCGCACCCGACGCTGAGCGAGTCGGTGGCGATGGCCTCGGAAATCTACGACGGCACGATCACCGATCTGTACATGCCGAAGAAGAAGTAAGGCGCCCACGCCGTTCCAAATGAAAAGCCCCGGCGTTTGCCGGGGTTTTTTTGTTGAGCCTCGATCACTCTCATTGCGAGCGTTCGGGCTGCCGCGCGGGTGGCAGGCATTTGGGCAAATGTTCCCGTCACCCGCCTGCGGCGGTCGCCTCCTCCTTTACTTTGTCCAAACGCCTGCCACCCGCACAGCGGCTCGGCTTGCGGATAGTCGAGAGCCGGTGCTCAGGCCGCCGGGATGCCTGACACGCGGAGGGAGCGGGGGCTGTGTGCGAAGTAAAGGAGGAGGCGTCGGCCGCAGGCCGGCGCCGGGGGACATTCGCACCCAGCCCCCGCTCCCTCAAGCGCTCGACCCAGCTGCTCTTGCTCCTGCACGCAGGAAAAAACAGCACAAAAAAGCGCGGCCCCGATGTTCCGGAGGCCGCGCCAGGAGAGAGAGTGCCGTGGAAGGGGCGGGTGTCAGAACACGAAGCTGATACCGGCCACCGGGCCCTTGAATTCCTGCTTCAGGCCGATGGTGCCATCGCTGCCCTTCTTGTCCGCATCAAGCTTGAACCAGTCGTAGCCGGCGAACACGCCGAAGTTCCTGGTGAAGCGGTAGTCGACGATGGCGTTGGCGCGGCTCAGGTCGCCCTTGTAGTCATCGAAGCTGCCCCAGCGCGTGTTGAGGTACTGGCCCTGCAGGGTGATCATCCACTTCTCGGACGGGGTGAAGCTCAAGCGTGCACCGACCACCGGCGCCACGCCGTCGGTTTTCTCGTTGAGGAACTGGCCTTCATAGACAGTGCCCAGATCGGCGTAGGCCTTGGTGCTGACCTTGGCGTACTCGGCACCCAGCTGCAGGCCGAGGTCGAAGGTGTCGGTGTCCACCACCGAGTAGTCATAGACCAGGCTGGCCACCTGGTACTTCAGTTCGCCCTTGACGAAGCTGCCGGACGGCACGCTGACGTCACCGAAGGAGATGTCCTGGCCGAGGGTCTCGCGGCGGTCCTTGTCGTACTTGAAGTAGTTGAACAGCAGGCGCTGGCGGTTGCTGATGCGGAACATGCCGTCAATGCGCGGCTCCCACTCCTTGCCACCCAGCTTGAAGTCCTCGGAGAAACCGATGTCCTGGCCGGCCACGTTGGTGTTGCCGCGGAGGGTGTTGTCCGAGTCGATGTTCATCGCACCCAGGCGCAGGGCAAAACGGTCGTCGCCTTCGGCGGCGTGGGCGGCATTGGCGAACGAGGCGCCGGCAGCGAGCAGGGAGAGGGCGAGCAGGGTGGGTACGGGGCGCATCGAAGAGTCCTTGCAGTGGTTCATCAGAATGAAGACCACTGTGCGGGACAGGCCCGTCCACCATCCGTGAACGTATGGTCCACGGCGTGTGCACTGTTCAGCGCTGTCACGACGATGCAAAAAGATGGCCCCGGAGACGGGCTTCGGGGCCATCGTGGGACCTGCGGGGTGGAGCCGACGAGGATGCTGCAGGCAGGTCGAGTAATCGGACCGGCGCATCCGGTGAAAGTTCCGTCGACTGCGACCAAAGTTCAATACTGCGGTGCAACATCGTGCGGACGTCATTGTCCCCCCGGTGGTACGCAAAAATGTAACCGTTACCGCAACTTGCGCCTTCCCGGGATGAACAGGCAGCGGTTGTCTCGCAAATTGTCCCATTGCTATAATTTGGCGGCTCGATGAGGCCCCCCCCTGCTGTAGCCGCCTCAACCCTCCACATGCAACCACGCGGGACGTCCTGTGCTGAACTCCGTTGACGCGGGTCGGCGACTGATGCTGCGCGCCGCGGTCTACCCGCTGGCCGCGGTCGCTGTCCTGGCCCTGGCCTTCCTGCTGGTGGGTCCGAAATATGCCCTCGGCGCGCTGGCGTCTGGTGTGGCCATTTCGGCCGGTGGCTGGGTTGCAGCACGGATGGCGCTGGGCGGAGGTGCGGTGGCCGCAGGATCGGCGATGGCTCGCCTGATCATTGCGATCGTGGCCAAGTGGGTCGTGGTTTTCGGCGTCCTGCTGGTGGGGTTCCTGGTCTTCAAGCTGCCTGCGTTGGCGCTGTTGGCCGGTATCGCCGTCGGCTTGATGTTCCAGGTCCTGGCCATGGCCAGGCGTTGACAGAATTCAATTAACTGAAGGTTCCGGACACATGGCGGGCGAGGCTCTAACCCCTACCAGCTACATCCAGCATCACCTGCACAACCTGACCGCGCCGGTCGGCAAGGGTGAGGGTATGTTCTGGCATATCCACGTCGATACCTTCCTCACCGCCGTCCTGATGGGCCTGGTGATCGTGGTCGCGTTCTGGCTGGGGACCCGCAAGGCCACCGCCGGCGTGCCGGGCAAGTGGCAGGCCTTCGTCGAGATCTGCCTGGAGTTCGTCGACCGCCAGGCCAAGGACACCTACCACGGCAAGAGCAAGCTGGTCACGCCGATCGCCATCACGATCTTCTTCTGGATTCTGCTGATGAATCTGCTGAAGATGATCCCGGCCGATTTCATCGCCAAGCCGCTGGAATGGGCGGGCGTGCACTACTGGAAGCCGGTCCCGACCGCTGACGTCAACGCCACCCTGGGCATGGCCATCAGCGTGTTCTTCCTGATGCTGTTCTTCGCGCTCAAGTCCAAGGGCCTGGGCGGCTTCATCAAGGAATTCCTGACGGCGCCGTTCGGCAAGTGGATGATGCCGTTCAACCTGATCCTCAACATCGTCGAGTGGCTGAGCAAGCCGATCTCGCTGGCGATGCGACTGTTCGGCAACATGTTCGGCGGCGAAATCGTGTTCCTGCTGATCTGGGTGCTGGGTGGTGCCGGTTTCTTCGGTGCCATTGCCGGTGGTGTGTTCGGCCTCGGCTGGATGCTGTTCCACCTGCTGGTGATCCCGCTGCAGGCCTTCATCTTCATGATGCTGTCGATCGTGTACCTGAGCCTGTCGGAAGACGCTCACTGAGTTTCAAGCTTCAACGCGTTTCAACCTTCATCCGTTTCATCACCCTTAGCAACTTAAGTTCCTGGAGATAACCATGTACTTCGCCGTCCTGACCAACTTCGCGCAGATTCAGAGCTCCACCGCCCTTGCCGTCGGCATCATGATCGGCCTGGCCGCGCTGGGCGCCGGTCTGGGTCTGGCCATCATGGCTGGTAAGTTCCTGGAGTCGGCCGCCCGCCAGCCGGAACTGATCCCGGTCCTGCAGGTCCGCATGTTCATCACCGCCGGCCTGATCGACGCCGCGTTCATCATCTCGGTCGCCGTTGGCCTGCTGCTGGCCTTCGCCAACCCGCTGTCGGCTGCCTTCGCTGGCGCCGTCACCAAGGCTCTGGCCGGCTGATACAGCGGTTTGAGACGACCGGGTGCTGATGCACCCGGTTTCGGATGAAGGCCGGATGTGCCGCTACGGCGGCGCGTCCACCCCGAAACCAGCGATCGAGCTAACCATGAATATCAATTTCACCCTTCTTGCGCAGGCGCTGGCCTTCGCTGGTCTGATCTGGATCATCGCGACCAAGATCTGGCCGCCGCTGATGAACGCGATCGAGGAGCGCCAGCAGAAGATTGCTGAGGGCCTCGCTGCTGCCGACCGCAGCCAGAAAGATCTGGCCCAGGCGCAGGAGAAGGTCAACGAAGCGCTGAAGGAAGCCCGCACCAAGGCCAACGAGATCATCGATCAGGCCCACGCGCGTGCCAACCAGATCGTTGATGCTGCCCGTAACGAAGCGATCACCGAAGCCACCCGTCAGAAGGAACTGGCCCAGGCTGAAATCGACGCCGCCGCCAACCGTGCCCGTGAAGATCTGCGCAAGCAGGTGTCCGCGCTGGCCGTGACCGGTGCCGAAAAGCTGCTCAAGCGCGAAATCGATGCCAACGCCCACAAGGCGCTGCTCGACGAGCTGGCCTCGGAGATCTAAGGATGAGCCAGGCCCTCACGCTTGCCCGCCCGTACGCCCGCGCCGCGTTCGCGACCGCGCGCGACGAAGGCGCGTTCGCGCCGTGGTCGGACGCCCTGGCGTTCTCCGCCCACGTCGCCGCCGACCCGCGCGTGGCGGCCCTGCTCGCCAACCCGGAGCTGGGTCGTGACGACGCCGTCGCCCTGCTGGCGCCGGTGTCGCACGGCGAGACCTACTCGCGCTTCCTGGCCGTCCTGGCCGAGTCGCACCGTCTGCCGCTGCTGCCGGAAATCGCCGGCATGTTCGACGCCCTGCGCGCCGAAGCCGAGCACGTGGTCAAGGCCACCGTCACCTCGGCCGCCGAACTGTCGGCCGCTGAGCTGGATGCGATCAAGGTCGCGCTGCGCAAGCGCTTCAACCGCGAGGTCGACGTGACCACCGCGGTCGATGCCTCGCTGATCGGCGGCGCCGTGATCGACGCCGGCGACGTGGTCATCGATGGTTCGCTGAAGGGCAAGCTGGCCCGTCTGCAGACCGCGCTCGCTAACTGAATTCATTTAACGTCCGGCCCCGCTGCCGGCACTAGGACTTGACGATGGCAACCACGCTCAACCCCTCCGAAATCAGCGAACTGATCAAGAACCGCATCGAGAAGGTCAAGCTGGCCGCGGAATCGCGCAACGAAGGCACCGTGACCAGCGTGTCCGACGGCATCGTGCGCATCTTCGGTCTGGCCGACGTGATGCAGGGCGAAATGATCGAACTGCCGAACAACACCTTCGCACTGGCCCTGAACCTGGAGCGCGACTCGGTCGGCGCCGTGGTCCTGGGTGACTACGAGCACCTGCGCGAAGGCGACGTCGCCAAGACTACCGGTCGCATCCTGGAAGTGCCGGTCGGTCCGGAACTGCTGGGCCGCGTCGTGAACGCGCTGGGCGAGCCGATCGACGGCAAGGGCCCGCTGGGCACCGACCTGACCGCTCCGGTGGAGCGCGTTGCTCCGGGCGTGATCTGGCGCAAGTCGGTCGACCAGCCGGTGCAGACCGGTTACAAGTCGGTCGACTCGATGATCCCGATCGGCCGTGGCCAGCGCGAGCTGATCATCGGTGACCGCCAGACCGGCAAGACCGCCATGGCGATCGATGCGGTGATCAACCAGAAGGGCACCGGCATCAAGTGCGTGTACGTTGCGATCGGCCAGAAGGCGTCGACCATCGCCAACATCGTGCGCAAGCTGGAAGAGAACGGCGCGCTGGCCCACACCATCGTGGTGGCCGCGACCGCTTCCGAATCGGCTGCCATGCAGTACATCAGCGCCTACTCGGGCTGCACCATGGGTGAGTACTTCATGGACCGCGGTGAAGACGCGCTGATCGTGTACGACGATCTGTCCAAGCAGGCCGTCGCCTACCGCCAGATCTCGCTGCTGCTGAAGCGTCCGCCGGGCCGTGAAGCCTACCCGGGTGACGTGTTCTACCTGCACTCCCGTCTGCTCGAGCGCGCTGCCCGCGTGTCCGAGGAGTACGTCGAGAAGTTCACCGAAGGCAAGGTCACCGGCAAGACCGGTTCGCTGACCGCGCTGCCGATCATCGAAACCCAGGCCGGCGACGTGTCCGCGTTCGTTCCGACCAACGTGATCTCGATCACCGACGGCCAGATCTTCCTGGAAACCGACCTGTTCAACGCCGGCATCCGCCCGGCCGTGAACGCCGGTATCTCGGTGTCGCGCGTCGGTGGCTCGGCCCAGACCAAGATCATCAAGAAGCTGTCGGGCGGTATCCGTATCTCGCTGGCCCAGTACCGTGAGCTGGCTGCCTTCGCGCAGTTCGCCTCGGACCTGGACGAAGCGACCCGCAAGCAGCTGGAGCGTGGCCAGCGCGTCACCGAGCTGATGAAGCAGAAGCAGTACGCGCCGATGTCGATCGCCAACCAGGCGCTGTCGATCTACGCCGTCAACGAGGGTTACCTGGACGACGTGCCGGTCAACAAGCTGCTGGCGTTCGAAGAAGGCCTGCACGCCCACTTCGCCAACACCCAGGGCGAGCTGATCAGCAAGGTCAACGCCACCGGCGGTTGGGACAACGACATCGAAGGTGCCTTCAAGAAGGGCATCGCCGAGTTCAAGACCACCGGCAGCTGGTAATCGCGGTCCTGTAGAGCGGAGCCTCCGGCTCCGCTGGACCAGATGACAAACGGTTGAACAACGCGGGGCATCAGCCCCGCGCCACGGGAAACAAGAGATGGCAAGCGGACGCGAAATCAAAACCAAGATCAAGAGCGTGCAGAACACCCGCAAGGTGACGCGCGCCCTGGAAATGGTCTCGGCCTCCAAGATCCGCAAGGCGCAGGATCGGATGAAGACCTCGCGTCCGTACGCGCAGGCGATGAAGCAGGTGATCGGTCATCTGGCCCAGGCCAGCACCGACTACCAGCATCCGTTCCTGGTCGAGCGCGAGCAGGTCAAGCGGGTCGGTTTCATCGTGATCTCCTCCGATCGCGGCCTGGCCGGCGGCCTGAACAACAACCTGTTCCGCAAGATGCTGGGCGAAGCCAAAGCATGGCAGGACAAGGGTGCCGAAGTGGACCTGGTGACCATCGGCCAGAAGGCTTCGACCTTCTTCCGCCGCGTGAAGGTCAACATGGTCGGCAGCGTGACCCACATCGGCGACGTGCCGAAGCTGGAATCGCTGATCGGTGTGATCAAGGTCATGCTCGACGCCTTCACCGAAGGCAAGATCGACCGCGTGTACCTGGTGTACAACCGCTTCGTGAACACCATGGTGCAGAAGGCCAGCTTCGATCAGCTGCTGCCGCTGCCGCCGGCTGAGAAGCAGGTCGCTCACCACGACTGGGATTACCTGTACGAACCCGATGCCGCGACCGTGCTGGAGCACGTGATGACGCGTTACATCGAGTCGCTGGTGTACCAGGCACTGCTGGAAAACGTCGCCTCCGAGCATGCCGCACGCATGGTTGCGATGAAGGCGGCGAGCGACAACGCCAACAAGCTGATCGGCACCCTGCAGCTCGTCTACAACAAGGCGCGCCAGGCAGCGATCACCCAGGAAATCTCCGAAATCGTCGGCGGCGCGGCAGCAGTCTGACCGCGTTCGTTCAAAGCACACATTAGAGGATGCAGCAATGAGTCAGGGCAAGATCGTTCAGATCATCGGCGCGGTCGTCGACGTCGAATTCCCGCGTGAATCGGTGCCGAAGGTGTACGACGCACTGAAGGTGGAAAACACCGAGATCACCCTCGAAGTCCAGCAGCAGCTGGGCGACGGCGTGGTGCGTACCATCGCCCTCGGTTCCACCGACGGCCTGAAGCGCAACCTGGTTGCCGTCAACACCGGCCGCGGCATCTCGGTGCCGGTCGGCGCGGGCACCCTGGGCCGCATCATGGACGTGCTGGGCCGTCCGATCGACGAAGCCGGCCCGGTCGCTGCCAGCGACAACTGGGAAATCCACCGCGCTGCGCCGTCGTATGAAGACCAGTCCCCGGCCACCGAGCTGCTGGAAACCGGCATCAAGGTCATCGACCTGATGTGCCCGTTCGCCAAGGGCGGCAAGGTCGGCCTGTTCGGCGGCGCCGGCGTCGGCAAGACCGTCAACATGATGGAGCTGATCAACAACATCGCCAAGGCGCACAGCGGCCTGTCCGTGTTCGCCGGCGTGGGTGAGCGTACCCGTGAGGGCAACGACTTCTACCACGAAATGAAGGACTCCAACGTCCTGGACAAGGTGGCGATGGTGTACGGCCAGATGAACGAGCCGCCGGGCAACCGTCTGCGCGTCGCGCTGACCGGCCTGACCATGGCCGAGTACTTCCGCGACGAGAAGGACGAAAACGGCAAGGGCAAGGACGTCCTGCTGTTCGTCGACAACATCTACCGCTACACCCTGGCCGGTACCGAAGTGTCGGCACTGCTGGGCCGTATGCCGTCCGCGGTGGGTTACCAGCCGACCCTGGCCGAGGAAATGGGCGTCCTGCAGGAGCGCATCACCTCGACCAAGAACGGCTCGATCACCTCGATCCAGGCCGTCTACGTTCCCGCGGACGACCTGACCGACCCGTCGCCGGCGACCACCTTCGCCCACCTGGACTCGACCGTCACCCTGTCGCGTTCGATCGCCTCGCTGGGTATCTACCCGGCCGTCGATCCGCTGGACTCCACCAGCCGCCAGATGGACCCGCTGGTCATCGGCCACGAGCACTACGACACCGCCCAGCGCGTCCAGCAGACCCTGCAGAAGTACAAGGAACTGAAGGACATCATCGCGATCCTGGGCATGGACGAACTGTCCGAAGAGGACAAGCAGGCCGTGTCGCGCGCCCGTAAGATCGAGCGCTTCTTCAGCCAGCCGTTCCACGTGGCCGAAGTGTTCACCGGTTCGCCGGGCAAGTACGTGCCGCTGAAGGACACCATCCGTGGCTTCAAGGCCATCGTCGATGGCGAGTACGACCACCTGCCGGAGCAGGCGTTCTACATGGTCGGCGGCATCGAAGAAGCGGTCGAGAAGGCCAAGAAGATGGCCGAGAAGGCCTGATCCGGGACGGGCGGGAGCGATCCTGCCCGACCTGACGCCGGCGCCGGGCAACCGCCCGCGCCGGTGGACCCCCACGGTGGCATTGCGCCGCCGCGAACAGCGAAGAGATTTGCATGAGCACGATCCGTTGCGACATCGTCAGCGCCGAGCAGGAAATCTTCCGTGGCGAAGCGACCCTGGTCGTGGCCACCGGTGAGCTGGGCGAACTGGGCATCGCGCCCAAGCACGCGCCGCTGATCACCCGCCTGAAGCCGGGCAAGGTGGTGGTGACCACGCCGAATGGCGAGCAGCTGGATTTCGCCATTTCCGGCGGCATCCTGGAAGTGCAGCCGCAGGTGGTGACCGTGCTGGCCGACACCGCGATCCGCGCGCAGGACATCGACGAAGCCTCGGTCCGCAAGGCCAAGGAAGAAGCCGAGCGCATCCTGGCCAACCGCGGCGAAGCGATGGAAGTGGCCGAAGCCCAGCAGAAGCTGGCCGAGGCCGTCGTCCAGCTGCAGGCACTGGAACGCCTGCGCAAGAATCTCAAGCACTGAGGTTCGCGCTGCACCCACGAGAACGCCGGCCCTGTGCCGGCGTTTTTGTTTGTGCTGGCGGGGCAGCGCCGACTGGGTAGAGTCGACTGTTAGTCGACTACCGCGCGCAGCGCGGGATTTCGCGGCCTCGAGGAAGAGCAGTCGACTGACAGTCGACTCTACCGATGCCGATGCCGATGCCGATCCGGCATCCCGGATCCCGCCCCGTCTCAGCGATACACCACGTAGCGCATCAACAGGAACGACACGCAGGCCAGCCCGCCTTCCACCAGCGGCTTGGCCAGCCACGTGTACTGCAGGCCCAGCGCCTGGTCGACCAGGCTGACCAGCAGCGTGCTCGCTGCGGTCAGCAGCAGCCACAGCCCGAAGAAGCGTGCAAAGCGCTTCCATCCCAGCGTGCGGGTGCCGGCCTCGGCAAAGGTGTAGCGGCCGTTGAGCCAGAAGCCCAGCAGCATGCCGGCCAAGCGGCCGGTGATATTGGCCGACGCGACCGGCATGCCCAGCGCACTGGCGGCCACGAACACCAGCCAATCGACCAGCAGCTGCACGAGCCCGATGATGAGATAGGTGCTTCCCTGGCGGACGAGGCCCATCAGCGTGGTGAAGGAGGCGGGATGCCCATGTTAACGGCCCACGCTCTAGAATCATCTGCAACGAACCACGGACCGCCTTTTCCATGACCCAACCCCTGCACGTCATCATCCTCGCCGCTGGCGCGGGCAAGCGCATGAAGTCGGTGCTGCCGAAAGTGCTGCAGCCGATCGCCGGCCAGCCGATGCTGGCGCATGTGATCGATGTGGCCCGCGAGTTGCAGCCTACGGCGATCCACGTGGTCCATGGCCATGGTGGCGAGGCGGTGCGGCAGTATTTCGCCGACCAGCCCGACCTGCAGTGGGCCGAACAGGCGCAGCAGCTCGGCACCGGCCACGCCGTGGCGCAGGCGATGCCGCAGGTGCCCGATGCGGCGCAGGTGCTGGTGCTGTACGGCGATGTGCCGCTGATCCGTGCGCAGACCCTGCGCCACCTGCTGTCGGAGCCGGGGCGCCTGGCGGTGCTGGTGGCCGAGCTCGATGACCCGACCGGTTACGGCCGCGTGCTGCGCGATGCGGAGGGCAAGGTCGGCTCCATCGTCGAGCAGAAGGACGCCACTGACGACCAGCTGCGCGTGCGCACGATCAATACCGGCATCATCGCCGCCGAGTCGACCGCGCTGCGCCGCTGGCTGTCGCAGCTGTCCAACAGCAACGCCCAGGGCGAGTATTACCTCACTGACGTGTTCGCGTTCGCCGCGAACGAGTACACCCCGGCCGAGATGGCGCTGGTCGCCGATGCGCAGGAGGCCGAGGGGGCAAATGATCCCTGGCAGCTGTCGCAGCTGGAGCGCGCCTGGCAGCGCCGTGCGGTGCGTGCACTGTGCGCACAGGGCGCGCGCGTGCGCGACCCGGCACGCCTGGATATCCGTGGCACCGTCACCGTGGGCAGCGATGTGCTGATCGATGTCGACGTTGTTCTTGAAGGCAACATCGTGCTCGGTGACGGCGTCACCGTAGGCCCGTTCAACAGGCTGAAGGACGTCAACCTGGGGCCAGGGACCGAAGTGCGTGCGCACTGTGATCTGGACGGCGTGGTCACCGAAGGCGCTGCGCAGATTGGCCCGTTCGCACGGCTGCGCCCGGGCACCGTGCTGGCCGATGGCGTGCACGTCGGCAACTTCGTCGAGACCAAGAAGGTCACCCTCGGTGTGGGCAGCAAGGCCAACCACCTCACCTATCTGGGCGACGCGGTGATCGGCAGCAAGGTCAACATCGGTGCAGGAACCATCACCTGCAACTATGACGGCGTAAACAAGTCGACCACCACCATCGGCGACAACGCATTCATTGGCTCCAACAGTTCGCTGGTCGCGCCGGTACTGATCGGCGAAGGCGCGACCATCGCCGCCGGCTCGGTCATTACCCGCAACGCGCCTGATGGCAAGTTGACACTGGCACGTGCACGGCAGGAAACCATCGATGGCTGGAAGCGCCCGCTCAAGAAGGCCTGAGGCACGCATTCCGCACGCCGACGAGCTCGGCCTGCTGCCGGGCATTGAACAGCGCGCTGGCGAACTGCTCAGGGACCACGAAGCCTATCGGGTGTTCACCGGCCACGGCCTGGACCTGGCGACACTGCAGTACGGCCTTGAGCGCGGGCAGTTGTGGGTGGTGGATGCGGCCGGCGGCGGCATTGCCGGCTACGTGCTGGCGGGAGAATTGGCAGGTGAGTTCCATGTGCTGCAGATGGATGTGGATCCTGCACACGGGCGGCAAGGCCATGGCCGCGCGTTGTTGCGCCATGCGTTGGCACAGGCCAGGGCCGACGGCTACGCGTCAGCGGTGCTGACAACGTTGATCGACGTACCGTGGAATGCGCCTTTCTATGCCAGCGAAGGATTCGTTGAAGTGCCGGAGGCGGAGTGGGATGTCGGGCTGCAGTCGGTGATGGCCGAAGAGGCCGCGCTGGGATTTCCAATGCATCTGCGGGTGGCGATGCGGCAGGTCTGGTAGGTGCCGACCCTGGTCGGCACATCCACGCATGGCGTGGCTCTACTGACAGACCGGGCCAAGTCGGCAACTCACCCCACCGGCAACAGGATCGACACGCACAGCCCGCCATCACCGCGGTTCTGCAGCGACACCCGCCCACCGTGCGCCTCCACGATCTCGCGGGTCAACGCCAGCCCCAGCCCCGTGCCGTTGCGCTTGGTGGAATAGAACGGCATCAGCGCGTTCTGCAGCACCTGCTCGTTCATGCCCTTGCCACGGTCCAGCACATCCAGGCGCAGCCATTGCGGCAACCGCGTCAGCTGCACCTGCACGTCATCATTGGGCGGATCGGCTTCGGCGCCGGCCTCATGCGCGTTCTTCAACAGGTTCAACAACGCCTGCCCGAACTGCGCGATGTCGATGCGGCTGCTCAGTTCCTCGTCCGGCTCGCGCTCCATGGTGAACGGAATCTGCTGGCGCAGGCTGGACAGGAAGGGGGCCCAGTGCACGGTCTGCAACTGCGGCTGCGGCAGCTTGGCAAAACGCGCATAGCCGCGAATGAAACCTTCCAGATGGCGCGCCCGGTCTTCGATGGTGGTGAAGATCTCCGGCAGCCGATCGAAGCGCTCGCGCTGCACCAGCACGCCGCCGGAGTGTGCCAGCGAAGCGATCGGTGCCAGCGAGTTGTTCAGCTCATGGCTGATCACCCGGATCACCTTCTTCCACGTCTGCACTTCCTGGCGGCGCAGCTCGGCGGTGAGCAGGCGTACCAGCAACAGGTCGTGCGGACGGCCATTGAGGTGGAAAGAACGACGTGAGAGGTGATAGACCTGTTCGTCATCCTCGTCGCTGTCTTCGCCTTCCGCATGCACCGCGAACAGGCTGTCGCCGCCGCGGGCGATGGCATCGCGCAGTTCCACCGGCACCTGTTCCAGCACGTCCTCCAGGCGCTGTCCTTCCAGCTTCCAGCCGCCATGCAGCAACTTGCGCGCGGCCAGGTTGGAGAACACCACGCGGGCGATGCCATCGCCGCCGGAGGCGATCAGCAGCATCGCCACCGGCGTGTTCTGCACCATTGTGTCCAGCAGCAGCTCGCGTTGCACCAGGCCCTGCCGCTGTGCACGCAGTACATCACCCAGTTCGCGGTGTGCCTGCACCAGGTCGCCGAGCTCGTCATTGCCGGGCCAGTGCACGCCGAAGTTGTATTCGCCGTCGCGATAGCTGCTGGTGGTGCCCGCCAGGGCCCGCATCAGTGACCGCACGGGGGCGGTGGCACGGCGCAGCGTCCACCACATCAGCGACAGCAGGATCAGTGCCGACACGGTGGTCACAACCCAGCCATGGTCCATCCAGTACGCCAGCAGCCACGGCAACGCGGCGGCCAGCGCCAGCACCGGCAGCAGGCGCAGGAACAGGCGGAAGGTGAACGAACGCCGCTTCATTCGCGTGGGATGCCGTGCCGGTCCATGCGCCGGTACAGCGCCTGGCGGCTCAGGCCGAGTTCGGCGGCGGCCTGGGCGATGACGCCGTGGTTGCGCGCCAGCACATCCTCGATGCGCGCACGGTCAGGATCATTGCCGGCACTGGGCGCCGGTCGCGAAGCAGGTGCGGCACGCGGCAGGTTCAGGTCGGCCACTTCGATGCGGTTGCCGGTCGCCAGCAGCTCGGCGCGCTGGATCACGTTGCGCAGTTCGCGCACGTTGCCGGGCCAGGGATGCCGTTGCAGGGCCGCGGTGGCGGCGCTGGACAGCGGCTTGCCGGCGGTCAGGAAGCGCTCGGCCAGCGGCACGATGTCGCCCGGGCGTTCGGCCAATGGTGGCAGTACCAGTTCCACCGTATTGAGGCGGTAGTACAGGTCTTCGCGGAAGGTGCCGTCGCGGATCATCGCCGGCAGGTCGGCATTGGTCGCACTGACCACGCGGACTTTGACCTGGCGCTCGCGATTGGAGCCAAGACGCTCGAAGCGGCCGGTTTCCAGCACACGCAGCAGCTTCATCTGCCCGCCCAGCGACAGGTTGCCGATCTCATCCAGGAACAGGGTGCCACCATCGGCGGCCTCGAACTTGCCTTCGCGTGCCTTGTTGGCGCCGGTGTACGCACCGGCCTCGGCACCGAACAGTTCGGCTTCGATCAGTTCCGACGGCAATGCGCCGCAGTTGACCGTGATGAACGGGCCCTTGGCCACCAGCGAGTTGGCCTGGATGATCTGCGCGATCTTCTCCTTGCCAGCACCGTTGGGACCGGTGATCAGCACCGGCAGTTCGGAGCGCGCGACCTGGCAGGCGAGCGCGATGACGCGCTCGCTGGCCGGATCTGCAAAGACCGCGCCACAGAGCTTGTACTTCTCTTCCAGCGCGTTGCGCTGCCGCAGCTCACGCGCGCGCCGCCGGTCCAGCTCGCGGCGTGCCTCGGACAGCTCGAGCAGGTTGTTGACCGTGGTCAGCAGCTTGCGGTCGTCCCAGGGCTTGGCCAGGTAGTCGGCGGCACCGGCCTTGACCAGGTCCACCGCGCTGCTCAGGTGGGTCCAGGCGGTGAGCAGGATCACCGGCAGGTCCGGGTGGCGCGCGCGGATCTGTGCGAACAGCGCTTCGCCCTCCTCGCCGGAGGTGGTGTCCTCGCTGAAATTCATGTCCTGGATCACCAGATCAACCGGCTGCGACTCGAGCAGGGCCAGCCCTTCGGCCGGGCTCTGCGCCTGCAGGGTGTCGATGTCATGCAGGGAGAACAGCACGTCCAGCGCGGTGCCCACGCTGGCGTTGTCGTCGATGATCAGGATCGAAGGCATCAAGCAGTTCTGCAGAAAGGGATGGGCGGCGCCGATGGAGCCGTGTTCGTATCCATACGCCGGGAGAGCCCGGCGCCACCCATCAAGCATAGCCAAAGCCGTGGCGACGAGGGCGGGCTGGTTTCAGCGCCGCGCTGGTGGCGGCGGTGGCGGCGGTGGCGGAGCGACCAGCGCCAGCCGCCACGAGGTGGCGTCCACCGGGACGGTGAGCTCGCGTTTGTCGCGGCGCAGCAACAGGTACGCAGTCGGGGCACTGGAATGCCGCAGCGCATCGGCAAGATGCTCGATGCGCCGCACAGCCGTATCGTCCAGGCGCAGGATGCGGTCGCCGCTGCGCACGCCGAAGCGGGCTTCCGGACGCGCGGCTTCCACCCGTACCTGGCCCTCGGTCGAGCGCAGCGCCAGGCGGGCATCATCCTGGCGCCATTCCAGCGTCTGCGAGCTGCCACCGCCGGCCAGCGCCGGCAGTGGCAGCAGTGCCATCAACAGCATCCGGCAGGCACGCATCTCACGCGCCCCGCGTGGCAACTGCGGGCGGGACCGCTGCCGCGCGCCGGGCCGGCCCGAACACCGCGACCTGGCCCAGCACCCACAGCAGCAGCGCGCCCAGCGGCAGGTAGTACAGGGGCATGCGTGGCAGCTCGTACAGGTTCATCAGTGCCAGATTGATCGCGTAGGCCGCCAGCATGCCCAGCACGATGCCCAGCGAGGCCAGCAGGAAGTTCTCGGTCTGGAAGTAGCGCAGGATCTGCCCGCGGGTGGCACCGAGTGCGCGGCGAATGCCGATCTGCTTGCTGCGCTGCTGCACCCAGAAGCTGGCCAGGCCGATGATGCCCAGTGCGGTGACCACCAGCAGCGAGACGCTGACGGTGATCAGCAGGCCAACCATCGCGCGGTCGTTCTTGAAGAAGTCCTTGCGCTGGTCTTCATAGGTCAGCTTGTCGCGCATCAGCCGGTTGGGGTCGTTGCGCTCCAGTACAGCAGCCCCCGCATCAAGCACCTCCTGGCGGCGTTCCGGCGAAGTGCGCAGCACATAGGTGCCACCCTCGTCGAAGGTGCGCCGCATGGGCAGCAGCATCGAGTTGGTCCAGTTGTCATTCCAGCCGTTGGGCGTGCTGAGCGTGTCGACGATGCCGACCACGTGCAGCGGCTGCTTGCCCATGTAGTAGGTCTTGCCCAGCGCGCTGCCGTTGGGTTCCATCTTGGCGGCGGTGGCCTGGGTGAGGATGACCGGGATGGCGTTTTCCTTGGCGCCCCCCTTGCTGGCGTCTTCGAAGTTCTGGTACTCGCCGGGCAGGAAATCGCGGCCGGCGATCAGGTTGATGCCCATCGTGGCCAGCCCGTTCTCGGACAGGGTGTACATCGAAGCGTTGGTGGTCGGCCGTTCCTGGTCGATCTCCCGCGAGATGCTGCTGCTGGACGAGCCGTTGCGGAAAGGCACCTGGTTGATGATGGTGACGTTGCTGACGCCGGGAAGCGCACGCAATGACGCCAGGTCCTCACGGGTGCGGGCCATGGCATCGGTCTGCTTGCCGATGCCGCTGACGCGGAGCATCACCAGTTCGTTCTCGGCGATGCCGCTGGGCATGCTGATCTTCTCCACGCGCTGGCTGACCAGGAACAGCGCGTTGCAGACGATGGCGCAGGTCAGTGCGACTTCCAGCACGATCAGGGCAGCGGCAGTCTTGTGCCGGCGCAGCGTGCTGAGGATGGGGCGGATGTCCATGGGAGTCCTCGTTCGATTGCTTACTGCGACTTGAGCTGGATGGCCGGAGTGACCTGCATGGCGCGCCAGGCAGGCAGGAAACCGGCGGCAAGGCTGGCGAACAGGGTCAGGCCCAGCGCGAGCAGCAGCATGTTGCCGTCCAGATGGGCCAGCTTTGCGTACTCCACCGGTTGCTGGCGCACCGCGAACAGGCCGAGCAGGGCCAGGCCGATGCCCAGCACGCCCCCGACCACGCCGACCGCGCCGGCTTCCACCAGGCACTGCAGGAAGATCTGGCCACGGCTGGCACCGAGTGCGCGGCGCACGCCGATCTCTCCACTGCGGCGCAGGAACTTGGCCAGCAGCAGGCCCACCGTGTTGACCAGGCAGACACCCAGGAAACCCAGTGCCAGCCACAGCTGCAGGCGCACGTCGCTGGGCACCGCGCCGTTGAAGTCCAGCCATTCCATCACGGTGCGCAGGCGCACGTTCGGCGGGTGCTTGAAGCGGCCGGCCTGGCGCTGCTGGCTCGAATAGTTCTCCAGGTAGCGGCGGTAGTCGGCGGCCTTGGCCGGGTCCATCTCCACCCAGTACTGCAGCCACGCGCAGGGTGCGTTGAGCGAGTAGCTGTTGCCATCGGGATTCTCGCCGAAGCAGTTCATGTTGCCGTTGCTGCCCAGCTTCAGGTCGAACGAGGTGGAGATCGGCAGCAGCAGGTCTTCGTTCTTGCCGTAGCTGCCGGTGGTCAGGTCGTAGAAGTGCGGCTCCGGGCTCCATTCCTTCATCACGCCGACGATGCGGTAACTCTGGCCTTCCATGCGCAGGTCGCGGCCCACGCTGTTGGCGCCCTGGTACAGCTTGTCGTTGAGCGCCTTGGAGATGACCACCACGCGTGCGCGGCCTTCATCGTCCTCGCGCGTCCAGGGGCGGCCGTACTGCATCGGCACCTCGAACATCGGGAAGAAATCGGCCGAGGTCCAGCGGGTGTCGATGCTGAAGGGCTTGAGGGTGCTGTTGTCCGGTTCGATGGTGCCGCCGCCGCCGCTCATCAGCGCCTGGCGCTCGCCCTTGGCCTCGCGCAGCAGCGCTTCACCGTCGAAGCGGGTCAGCTGGGTTTCCGGTTCCTCCCCGGCGACATAGGCGCCGGTCGCGGCATCGAGCTGCACGTAGAACAGCCGGTCGCTCTTGCCGGGAATCGGGTCACCGGACAGCACATGGAACACGGTCAGGGTGGTCATCGAGGCACCGATGCCGAGGGCGATGGCCACCACCATCAGCGCGGTCAGGACCTTGTTGCGGCGGAAGCTGCGCACCGCCAGTCGGGCGTAGTAGGCGAACATGGCCGGCCCCTCACTCGTTGACGGCGACGATGTGGCGCGGCGGGGTGGCCAGCACCGGTTCGCGCACCAGGTCGGTGACCTGGCCATCGACGATGTGCACGTTGCGCTGCGCACGCGCGGCCAGTTCCGGATCATGGGTGACCATCACGATGGTGGTGCCGGCGGCGTTGATCTCCTCCAGCAGTTCCATCACGCCGCGCGCCATCTGCGTATCCAGGTTGCCGGTCGGTTCGTCGGCCAGCAGCAGGCGAGGGCTGCCGGCCAGGGCGCGTGCGATGGCCGCGCGCTGCTGCTGGCCGCCGGACAGCTCATTCGGGTAGTGCTTCATGCGCGAACCCAGGCCGACCTGGGTCAGCGCCTTCTCGATGCGCTCGCGGCGCTCGTTGGCGCTCATCTTCCGATAGCGCAACGGTACGTCGACGTTGTCGAACAGATTCA
Organism: Stenotrophomonas sp. CASM101; assembly: GCF_049384845.1. Classification (NCBI taxonomy): domain Bacteria; kingdom Pseudomonadati; phylum Pseudomonadota; class Gammaproteobacteria; order Lysobacterales; family Lysobacteraceae; genus Stenotrophomonas; species Stenotrophomonas sp. CASM101. Next base: position 108,827 of record NZ_JBMRFR010000007.1, read on the forward strand.
GATCGGGAATCAGGTTGAAGCCCTGGAAGATGAAGCCGATCTTCTGGTTGCGCAGGCGGCTGCGTGCGTCGTCGCCCAGCGTGCTCACATCCTGCCCGTCCAGCAGGTAGGTACCGCTGGTGAAGGTTTCCAGCAGGCCGGCGATGTTGAGGAACGTGGTCTTGCCGGAACCGGACGGGCCGGTGACGGCGACGAACTCGCCTTCCTTGACCTGCAGTTCCAGCGAGCGCAGAGCGTGGGTCTCCACCTGTTCGGTACGGAAGACCTTGGCGACCGAACGCATTTCGAGCATGTACATGGGGTGTCCTCTCTCCAGGATTCAGGTATCAGGTGTCAGTTGACGGAGACGCGTTCGGCGTCCTTGAACAGGTCGCTGCCGGAGACCACGATGCGGTCGCCTGGCTGCACACCGGACTTGATTTCCACTTCGCCCAGGCTGCTGACGCCCAGTTCCACCGGACGGCGCACGGCGGTGCGGCCATCCATCACGTAGGCCATGCCGTTGCCCTGTTCGACGAACGGGCCGCGCTCGACCTTCAGCACGTCCTTGCGGGTATCGAGCAGCACGCGCACCGACATCCGCTGGCTCTGGCGCAGGCCTTCCGGCTGCGCGCTGGCAAAGCGCACGCGGGCGTTGACCTCGCCGTTGACCACTTCCGGCGATACTGCGCTGATCTCGCCCGGGAACGGCTGGCCGTTGCCACCGGTCAGCTGGGCCGGCATGCCGATCGCCAGGTCGCGGGCGAAGCTCTCCGGCACCTTGATCTCGACCTCGAACTTGGACAGGTCGACTACGCCCAGCACCGGCGCGTTGGCGGCCAGGTTGGTGGACTGCACGGCCTGCACCTGGCCAACCTGGCCATCGAAGGGCGCGCGCAGCGTCAGCGCATCGACCTGGCGCTGCACTTCGGCCACCACCGCTTTCTGGCGGTCGGCCAGCAGGCGCTTGTTGCGGGCATCCAGGTCGGCGCCCTGGCTCTGCAGGCGCGCATCGGTGGTGGCGTTGGCCAGGGCGATGTCGGCTTTCTTCAGCGAATCCTTGGCCTTGGCCAGGTCGATCTGCGGTACCGCGCCGCCGTCGTAGCCGCGCTGGTAGCGCTGCAGGTCACGGTCGGCGGCCTGACGCTCGATGGTGGCCTGGTCGGTTTCCTTGCGGGACTTGGCGCGGGCCAGGGTCGCGTCCAGCGCGGCGCGGCTGGCCTCGGCTTCCAGCCCGGCCAGCGTTGCCTGTTCCTGGGCCAGCTTGCTGCGCAGTTCCGGGCTGTCGATGATCGCCAGCTCCTGGCCCTTCTTGACCACGTCACCGGCGACCACCTTCAGGTCCACGGTACCGGCCGAGATGGCATACAGGATCGGGCTGTTGGCGGCGATCACGCGGCCGTCGGCGGCGATGTCGCGCACCAGGTCGCCGCGCTTCACTTCGGCGATGCGCACGCGGCTGCTGTCGAAGGAGCGGCTGGCATTGGACCAGGCATGTACCGCCCAGCCGATGCCGGCCAGCAGCGCGATGGCACCCAGCGCCGGCCAGCGATAGCGGTGCCAGGCCACGCGGGAGGTGCCGGCCGGGGCGGTGGAAACGATCTGGTCCTGTGCGGAGGTGTCGCGGATCATCGGATGCGTGCCTGACGGTGGTAACCAGTACCAAGCAGGTTGCGTGCCAACCTTATTTCCTTTTGGTTCAACAGGTTGGATGAGGAGGCGAAGTGTCCGGGTGTCCGCGGACACCTTTCCGGACACTTTCATTAAGCGGACAGGAGGGCGACGCCGGACGCGCGGGCTAGAATGCGCCGATCGTCTTCAAGGAAACGCGTGACATGTGTGGAATCGTGGGTGCGATCGCTGATCGCGACGTGGTGCCGGTACTGATCGAGGGGCTGAAGCGTCTTGAATACCGTGGTTACGATTCCTCGGGTATTGCGGTAGTCGACCAAGGTGAGCGCCGCGATGTACGCCGCGTGCGTCGTACCGGTCGTGTGTCGGAAATGGCCACCGCGGCCGAGGCAGAGGGCTTCAATGCGGTGCTGGGCATCGGCCACACCCGCTGGGCCACCCACGGTGGTGTCACCGAGGCCAACGCGCATCCGCATATCAGCCATGGCGTGGCGCTGGTGCACAACGGCATCATCGAGAACCATGAGGAGCAGCGCGAGAAGCTGCGCGCGCTGGGCTACACCTTCGAGTCGCAGACCGATACCGAAGTCATCGCCCACCTCATCCACCACCACCTGAAGGACGGCGATGACCTGCTGGTGGCGCTGCAGCACACGGTGAAAGAGCTGACCGGTGCCTATGCGCTGGCCGTGGTCAGCCGCGCCGAGCCGGAGCGCTTCGTCTGCGCGCGCATGGGCTGCCCGCTGCTGATCGGCCTGGGCGAGGGCGAGAATTTCGTCGCCTCCGACGTCTCGGCGGTGATCTCGGCCACCCGCAAGGTGATCTTCCTGGAAGAGGGCGACACCGCCGAGATCCGTCGCGATGGCGTGCGCATCTTCGACGAGCATGACCAGCCGGTCGAGCGCGACGTGCATCTGTCCGATGTGTCGCTGGCCTCGCTGGAGCTGGGTCCGTACCGCCATTTCATGCAGAAGGAAATCCACGAACAGCCGCGTGCGCTGGGCGACACCATCGAAGCGGCGATCGACGCCGGTGGCTTCCCGGCCGAGCTGTTCGGGAAGAACGCCGAGGCGGTGCTGTCGGGCATCGAGGGCGTGCAGATCATTGCCTGCGGCACCAGCTACTACGCAGGCCTGACCGCGCGCTACTGGATCGAGGCCATCGCCGGCCTGCCGTGCAGCGTGGAGATTGCCAGCGAGTACCGCTACCGCGCCGCTTATGCGAACCCGAAGCATCTGGTCGTGACCATTTCCCAGTCCGGCGAAACGCTGGATACGATGGAGGCACTGAAGTACGCCAAGGCGCTTGGCCACAAGCACACGCTGTCGATCTGCAACGTGCCGGAAAGCGCGATCCCGCGCGCCAGCGAACTGGTCTGCTACACCCGTGCCGGCGCCGAGATCGGCGTGGCCTCGACCAAGGCCTTCACCACCCAGCTGGCCGCGCTGTTCCAGTTGACCGTGGTGCTGGGCAAGCTGCATGGCCGCATCGACGCGGCGCAGGAAGCGGATTATCTGGAGCAGCTGCGCTTCCTGCCGGGCAGCGTGCAGCACGCACTGAACATGGAGCCGCAGATCGCTGCCTGGGCCGAGCGGTTCGCACGCAAGAGCAGCGCGTTGTTCCTGGGCCGTGGCCTGCATTACCCGATCGCGCTGGAGGGCGCGCTCAAGCTCAAGGAGATTTCCTACATCCACGCCGAGGCCTACCCGGCAGGTGAGCTGAAGCATGGTCCGCTGGCGCTGGTGGACGAGGACATGCCGGTGGTGGTGATCGCCCCCAACGACAGCCTGCTGGAAAAGGTGAAGTCGAACATGCAGGAAGTGCGCGCGCGTGGCGGCGAGCTGTTCGTGTTCGCCGACCAGGACAGCAACTTCAACGCGTCCGAAGGCGTGCACGTGATTCGCACCCCGCGCCACGCCGGCGTGCTCAGCCCGATCGTGCACACCATCCCGGTGCAGCTGCTGGCCTACCACACTGCGCTGGCACGCGGCACCGACGTGGACAAGCCGCGCAACCTGGCCAAGAGCGTGACGGTGGAGTAATACCCATCGCTCCGGTTGGATGCTGCAAGCGAAGGGGCCCCGCGTGGGCCCTTTCGTTTGGCCGGACAGTGCGAAGTGGGATTGCCGCCGGGTGTTCTGTCCGCTGTCGGCAGCGGGCAATCAATCTTTAATGCGCAACTGCGCTTGTATTCAGCGGCGGTTTCAGCCGCGGTGCCATTCTCTGGATCGTCAGCTGGTTCCCACGACGAACTGTCCTATCGATGCCGGTAGTGACCGATGGTCGCAGTCGTAGAATCGATTTGACCGAGGTCCGGGTTGAGCGGTTGAACCCCCACCTCGTTCGCGTTGCAGCACGTCGTCTGCCGATGCCTCCCATGCGGCAGACGGGTGCGCCAGACGTGCGCTGAAAGGTCTGTTCCCGGGGAGGGGGCGTATCGGAAGAGCACACTTTTTTGACTTCAGTGACCTGCACCAGGAAACAAGAATGAACGTCCGCGAACTCCTGCAATCCAAGAAAGAAGCTGTCATCACCATCGATGCCGAAGACACCATCGGTGCCGCCGCCCACAAGATGAGCGCGAACAGGATCGCTGCGCTGGTGGTGATGAAGGACGATGCCCCGGTCGGCATCATCTCCGAGAAGGACATCGTGCGCACCCTGGCCGACGATGGCCCGCAGGCCGGCCGCCGGGTGATTTCCAGCCTGCCGTCCACGGGCCTGGAGGGCATTGCGCCGGACGCCACGCTGAAGCAGGCCATGTCGCTGATGACGTACTCGCGTCGCCGTCACCTGATGGTGACCGACGGCAACCAGCTGGTCGGCATCCTCAGCCTGGGCGATATCGTGAAGAACCTGCTGGGCGAGCTGGAACTGGAAAAGGCCGTGCTGCAGGACATCTACATGGCCGCCCACTGAGGGCTGCAGCGCTGGAAACAGAGAAGCCGGGCGTTGCCCGGCTTCTTCGTTCACGGCGTCGGTGAAGTCAGAACGTCACCTTCACCGAGTCGGCACTGTAGTTCGCCGGGCCGTGGTAGACCACTTCGATGTTGTTGCCATCGGGGTCGAGCACGAAGGCGCCGTAGTAGCCCGGGTGGTAGGGGCGCTCGCCCGGTGCGCCGTTGTCTGTGCCACCGGCGGCGATGGCAGCGGTGTGGAAGGCATCGACCGTGGCGCTGTCGCGGGCCTGGAAGGCTAGATGATGGCGGCCGGTCAGCTGGCCGGCGGCGGCACGGCTGCTGGCGCTGGAAATGAACAGCTCGTCGGCCCAGAAGAAGTCCGGCCCTTCGCCGCCGAGTGGGATGCCGATCGTATCGAACACTGCCTGGTAGAAGCGGCGGCTGGCGGCCAGGTCGCGCACCACCAGCTGGATGTGGTCGATCAGGCGGCCACGGTGCAGTTCCATCGTTTCCATACGAACCTCTTCAAAAAGGGGACGGAGTCGGTAGCGCCGGGCCGTGCCCGGCGAGCGCGCAGCGCGGCCTGCTCAAGGCCGCCGGGCATGGCCCGGCGCTACCGGAATTGTGCCCCTTTCCGGGTCAGACGTTGGCGATGATCTCGACCCAGTAGCCGTCCGGGTCCTTGATGAAGGCCAGGTTCTTCATGCGACCGTCGGTCAGCCGCTTCTGGAAGGTTACCCCGAGGTCCTCGAAGCGCTGGCAGGCCACCTCGATGTCCGGCACCGACACGCAGATGTGGCCGAAGCCGCGCGGGTCGCTGTTGCCGTCGTGGTAGACCGCGCCGTCCTGGGTTTCGGTGCCGTGGTTGTGGGTCAGTTCCAGCACGCCCGGCAGGCCGGCCATCCACAGGCGGCGCTGGCTGTCGTCTTCCGGTACCACCACGCCGGCCGGGAGGTAGGCCAGGAAGTACAGGCTGAACTGGGCCTCCGGGAAGTCGCGCTTGTCGATCAGCTGGTAGCCGAGCACGCGGGTGTAGAAGTCCAGCGAGGCGGTGATGTCCTTCACCCGCAGCATGGTGTGGTTGAACACGAAGCCGGTGGTTTCGGCCGGGGCCTGGGCGGCGACGCCGGGGACATCGCGCAGGGCGGGAATGGTCATGGGGGGAGGTCCTTCAGACAGGGCCGTTGCCGGCCGGATGGGGGCATTCTACCGGCCAGCACCTGACGGTACCGCGACGTACAATGGCCGGATCGCACCGTTCCGTCCTGACAACGATTGCCCGCCATGTCGCAGCGTGAATGGGTGGCCGCCGCCATCCGCAAGATTGAAGCCGATTTCAACCGCTCCGCCGATACCCACCTGATCCCGCTGGCGCTGCCCGGGTTCGAGGGCATCGATGTGTACCTGAAGGATGAGTCGAGCCATCCCACCGGCAGCCTCAAGCACCGGCTGGCGCGCTCGCTGTTCCTGTATGCGCTGGCCAATGGCTGGCTGCGCGAAGGGCGACCGGTGATCGAAGCGTCCAGCGGCTCGACGGCGGTGTCCGAAGCCTATTTCGCGCGCCTGCTCGGCCTGCCGTTCATTGCGGTGATCCCGGCCACCACCTCGCCTGAAAAGATCGCCGCGATCGAGTTCCAAGGCGGCCGCTGCCACCTGGTCGAACGCGCCTGCGACCTCAACTGTGATTCGGAAAAGCTGGCCCGTGAAACCGGTGGCCACTTCATGGACCAGTTCACCTACGCTGAGCGCGCGACCGACTGGCGTGCCAACAACAACATCGCCGAGTCCATCTTCAAGCAGATGGCCGAAGAGCCCAGCCCGGTTCCGGAATGGATCGTGTGCAGCCCCGGCACCGGCGGCACCGCCGCCACCCTGGGCCGCTATGTCAGCTACCGCCGCCACGACACCCGCATCCTGTGCGCGGACCCGGAAGTGTCGGTGTTCTTCGACGGCTACCGGGCCGCCGTGGCCGGTGAACAGGACTGGCGCGACCTGACCTGCAGTGGTGGTTCGCGCGTGGAAGGCATCGGCCGGCCAAGGGTGGAGCCGAGCTTCATCCCGACCAGCGTCGATGCGATGGTCAAGGTACCCGACGCGCTGAGCCTGGCTGCGATGCGCCATGTCAGCCGCCAGCTCGGCCGACGCGTCGGTGGCTCCACCGGCACCAACTTCATCGGCGTGCTGCAGGCGGCGCAGTGGATGCGCGAGGCGGGCCACCAGGGCAGCATCGTCAGCATCCTGTGCGACAGCGGCGAGCGTTATGCGCAGAGCTACTACGATCCGGCGTGGTACGCGCGCCAGGGCATTGATGTCGACGGCGCCGACGCACAGCTGGCCGCTGCGGTGGCCGGGCAGGGACTGCCCGAATTGCCGTGGTGCAGCCTGGAAGCGTTGTAGGACGGCCGACGTTGTCGCCGGGCCATGTCGGCGTCCGCGACGGTGTCTCAGTAACCCGCTGCGGTGAAGGCGTCGAGCACCGCGTCGCGCAGTGCATCGGGCAAGGCCTCGATGTCCATCGCGCGGTCATCCAGGTGCAGGGTGGGATCCAGGATGCTGGCGCGGCCCTGGGCCAATGCCTGCAACCACAGCAGCACGCAGATCACGAACTCGCGCTCATGGCCCAGCTGCAGCTGGCTGGCGCCGCGCTCGACCACTTCGAACGGGTACCACTCCTGGCTTTCATTGAACGTGCCGCCCTGCTGCAGCACCGCCTGCAACTGCTGCAGGTGGCGCGGGGCGTCGTCGCCGGCATCGCACAGCGCGGCGATCCAGGCCAGTTCGGCCGCGCTGGCAGACAGTGCCAGCGACCGCGCCGGTGAGGCGGATGCAACTGCAGCCAGACCTTCCATGTGGGGCCTCGTTCGGTACGTGCCGCTGCGGACTCCCCCGCATCCAGAGCTTCGGGGGGCGCGCGTAAGGCCGATGTGAATGCCGTGCCCCCTTGTCAGCCGCGCCCGGCAGCGCCATATCTGGAGGGCTGCCCGGGTGCCGGGCCCCGTATCCTGGAGATCTGCCGTGACCGTTGCCAACCCCCTGCTCGATTTTTCCGGCCTGCCGCGCTTCGAGGCGATCCGCCCCGAGCACGTCGCGCCGGCGCTGGATGTGCTGCTGGCCGAGGCCGAAGCCGCCGTCAGCGCGGCCGAGCAGGTGCAGCCGGTGCGTTGGGAGACCTTCGTCACCCCGTTGGACGACGCGACCGAGCGACTGTGGCGCGCCTGGGGCCTGGTCGGCCACCTGCAGGGCGTGGTCAACACCCCGGAACTGCGCGAGGCCTACAACAGCAACCTGCCGCGGGTGACCCGCTTCGCCAGTGCGCTGGGGCAGAACCTGGCGCTGTATCGGCAGTACCAGGCGCTGGCCGCCAGCCCGGAGGCGGCGCATTTCGATGAAGCCCAGCGCAAGGTGCTGGACAACACCCTGCGCGACTTCCGCCTGGGCGGCGCCGAGCTGGCGCCCGAGGCCCAGCAGCGTTTTGCTGCGATCAAGGAAGAACTGTCGGCGCTGTCGGCGAAGTTCTCGCAGAACGTGCTCGACGCTACCGATGCCTGGTCGCTGATCATCGAAGACGAAGCGCGGTTGAAGGGCCTGCCGGAAGACGTGAAGGCCACCGCGCATGCCGCAGCACGGAAGGACGGCAAGGCCGGCTGGAAACTGACCCTGCAGATGCCGTGCTACCTGCCAGTGCAGACCTGGGGCGAGGACCGCGACCTGCGCGAGATCCTGTACCGCGCCAGCGCCCAGCGTGCGTCCGAATTCGGCGATGACGCACTGGACAACAGCGGCAACATCGACCGCATCCTGGCCCTGCGCGCCGAACTGGCTGCGTTGCTCGGCTTCGATTCGTACGGCCATTACTCGGTGGCGACCAAGATGGCGCAGGACCCGGCCGAAGTGCTCGGTTTCCTGCGTGACCTGGCCTCGCGCGCCAAACCGTTCGCGGCCAAGGACCGTGCCGAGCTGGAGCAGTTCGCGCGCGAGCAACTGGGTATCGAGCAGCTGCAGGCCTGGGACCTGGCGTTCGCCGCCGATCGCCTGAAGCAGGCGCGTTACAGCTATTCCGAGCAGGAAGTGAAGCAGTATTTCACCGAACCGAAGGTGCTGGGCGGCCTGTTCTCGGTGATCGAGCAGCTGTACGGCCTGCGTGTGCAGGAGGACAGCGCGCCAGTGTGGCACGAGGATGTGCGCTTCTTCCGCCTGGTCGATGCGCAGGGCGCACTGGTTGGCCAGTTCTACCTGGACCTGTACGCGCGCGAAGGCAAGCGCGGTGGCGCGTGGATGGATGATTGCCGCAACCGCCGCGTGCGCGCGGACGGCAGTGTGCAGACGCCGCTGGTCTACCTGGTGTGCAACTTCGGTCGCGGTGCCAATGGCAAGCCGGCTACCTTCAGCCACAACGAAGTGACCACGCTGTTCCATGAGATGGGCCATGGCCTGCACCAGCTGCTGACCCGCATCGGCGAGCTGGGCGTGGCCGGCATCAACGGCGTGGAGTGGGACGCGGTTGAGCTGCCCAGCCAGTTCATGGAGAACTTCTGCTGGGAATGGGACCACCTGCAGGCGATGACCGCGCACGTGGACAGTGGCGAGCCGCTGCCGCGCACGCTGTACGAGCGCATGCTGGCCGCGCGCAACTTCCACAGCGGCATGGCCACCGTCCGCCAGCTGGAGTTCGGCCTGTTCGACATGCTGCTGCACAGCCAGTTCGAGCCAGCGCAGGACAGCGTGCTGGCGCTGCTCGACCGCGTGCGCGCGGAAGTGGCGGTGAACCACCCGCCGGCCTGGAACCGCTTCCCGCACCAGTTCAGCCACATCTTTGCGGGCGGTTACGCCGCGGGCTACTACAGCTACAAGTGGGCCGAGGTGCTCAGCGCCGACGCCTATGCCGCGTTCCAGGAAGCGCCACAGGCACTGGCGGAAACCGGTGCACGCTTCCGTGATGAGATCCTGTCGCGCGGTGGCAGCCGCCCGGCGGCGGAGAACTTCAGGGCTTTCCGCGGCCGTGCACCGCAGATTGACGCGCTGCTGCGTCACTCGGGCATGGCGTAAGGCGTCGGGTAGGTGCCAACCTTGGTTGGCACTTCACCGCCCTCCACGCATGGCATGGATCTACCGGAACGCCGGCCAACGGCCGGCACTACCGGTGGTGGGTCATTCGGCGTAGATCATCTTCCGGGTCATGCCGCCGTCGACGATGAAATCCTGGCCGGTGCTGAAGCCGGACAGCGACGACAGCAGGTATACCGCGAGCGCGCCGATGTCCTCGGGGTGGCCGACCCGGCCGACCGGATGCTGTGCGTGGTCGATGGCCGAGTACTCCGGCTCGTGTCGCCGTGAGGGTGCCTGCCACTCGCTGGTGCCGATCCAGCCCGGGCTGATGCTGTTCACCCGCACCGCCGGGCCGGCGCTGATCGCCAGCGCATGGGTGAAGGCCACCAGGCCACCTTTGGCCGCCGCATAGGCCTCGCTGTGCGCTTCGGATTGCCAGGCGCGGGTCGAGGCGATGTTGATGATGGCGCCGGCGGCGCTGGCTGTCAGCGCCGGCAACGCGTGCTTGCTGCACAGGAAAGCGCCGTGCAGCGACGACAGGCGGCGCTGCCATTCATCCCAGTCCATGTCCTGCAGCCGCGAGCCGTGCGCACCGGCGATGCCCGCGTTGTTGACCAGCCCGTCGATGCGACCAAAACGCTGCAGGGCCGTGGCAATGAAGTCGCGCACACTGGCTTCGTCGGTAATGTCCAGGTGCTGGAATGCGGCGTCCTCACCGCGTTGCCACTCGCGCAGGCAGGCCTGGCCGGCTTCCACGTCCAGGTCGCCGATCAACACGCGGCCACCTGCACCGAGCACGCACTGGGCGATGCCACGGCCGATGCCGTTGGCGCCGCCGGTGACCAGCACCACCTTGCCCGACAGCGGCGCGGCCGGCCAAGCGGCAATCGGCGGCACCGTGCTCACGACAGGTCTTCGCCACGCAGGCGGCGATGCCAGCCGTCCACGCCGATACGGTCCAGGGTCTGGATGTTGCGCTCGACGATCACGTCCGGATCAGGGAACGCGTCCACCGCGCGCGCCACACTGTCTTCGCGCAGCAGGTGCAGGGTGGGGAAGGGCGCACGGTTGGTGTAGTTGCTGGCATCGCCCGGCGCCACGCCTTCGAACTGGTAGTCCGGATGGAAGCTGGCCACCTGCAGGATGCCCTGCAGGTCCAGTGCCTCGATCGCCGCATCGGCGTTGTCGAGGAAGTCGTTGTAGTCGAGGAAATCGGTCAGCACCTGCGGATGCACGATCAGCGTGGTATCGATCTGCTCGGCCGGCGTATCGCGCAGCAGGACCAGTTCCTCGGCCAGCTGCTCAACCAGGGCTTCCGTGGTGGTCGCATCGCTGAGCACGATGCGGACCTGGTCCTTCACATACACCGCCTTGGCGAACGGGCACAGGTTCAGGCCGATGACGATGCGTTCCAGCCACAGGCGGGTGGCGGCGATCGGGTCCTCGGTGGGCAGTTGGGCGTCGGTCATGGCGGGCACGTCGGCTGGCGGGGCGGACATTGTAGGCGCGTCGCTTGCAACGCGCCGTCGTACCGCAGGTGCCGGCGCCGGGCCATGCCCGGCGGCCAGATCAATCGCGGAAATTGTTGAACTGCAGCGGCAGCTCGAACTTGCCGGCCTTGAGCACGGCGATGGCGTCCTGCAGGTCATCGCGCTTCTTGCCCTGCACGCGCAGCTTGTCGCCATTGATCTGGCTTTCAACCTTCAGCTTGGCCTCCTTCAGCGCAGCGGCGATCTTCTTGGCGACCTTCTGCTCGATGCCCTGCTTGACGGTGATTTTCTGCCGGGCCTGGGCCAGGTTGGTCTCGATGTCGCCGAATTCGAGGCTGAGCACATCGATGCCGCGCGCGGCCAGGCGTGCACGCAGGATGTCGTTCATCTGCTTGAGCTGGAACTCGGTCGGCGCGAACTGGTTGATCACATCGCCATCGCGCTCGAACTTGGCATCCACGCCCTTGAAATCGAAGCGGGTGGCCAGTTCGCGGTTGGCCTGGTCGATGGCGTTGGTCAGTTCGTGGGTGTCGACTTCGGACACGACGTCGAAGGAAGGCATGGCGATGCTCCGCAGGATTCAGTGGCAGCCATTCTATCGCGAGGGCCCTATGCCCGCCCTTTGTAGCGCCGAGCCCACGTTCGGCTGCTTTGTGAAGAGCAGCCGAGCGTGGGCTCGGCTCTACAGAAAGCGACGACCGGGCGATAATGGGCCATGAACGTGCAACGCTCCCCTTCGCGCGCAGTGGCCTGGATGGTCGCTGCGGTCGCCTGCTTCTCGCTGATGGACGCCGGCATGAAGCAGCTGTCGGCCAGCTACCCCACCCTGGAAGTGACCTTCCTGCGCGGCGCGGCCTCGTTGCCGTTCGTGCTGGTCTGGGTGCTGGCCAGCGCCGGGCCGCGTTCACTGGTGCCGCGCCGCTGGGGGCTGCACCTGCTGCGTGGTGCGCTGGGCATGGCGATGATCGGCTGCTTCGTGTTCGCCCTGCGCGACCTGCCGCTGTCCACTGCCTACACCATCTATTTCGTCGCCCCGCTGCTGATCGCTGCGCTGTCGGTGCCGCTGCTGGGCGAACGGGTCGGGCCGCGGCGCTGGGTAGCCATCGGCATCGGCCTGGTCGGCGTGCTGGTCGTGCTGCGGCCGGGCGTGGACGGCTTCATTTCGGTGCCTGGGCTGATGGTGCTGGCCGCGGCCACCGCCTATGCCGTAGCCGCGATCACGGTCAGCCTGCTGACCCGCACCGATACCTCGCAGTCGATGGTGGTCTGGTTCCTGGTGATCATGGCCATCGGTGCCGGCCTGCTGGCCCTACCCGGCTGGGTGCCACTGCAACTGGCACATGCGCCGCTGATCGGCGGCATGGGCCTGGCCGGAGCGCTGGGCCAGATCGCCCTGACCAGGGCCTTCCAGCTGGGCGAGGCCTCGATGATCGCGCCGCTGGAGTACAGCGGGCTGGTCTGGGTGATCGGCTGGGACCTGGCGTTCTGGGGCCAGCTGCCCGATGGCTATACCTGGGTGGGGGCGGCGATCATCGTTGCGTCCGGCCTGTACCTGCTGCATCGCGAGCGGGTGAACCGGCAGGAGCCGCCGAAGCCGTTGGACCACCCCTGAGCCGGGGTAGGGCCGGCCGGCGGCCGGCAACCCCTCGCGCCGGAGGGACCGCTGCAGGTGCCGGCCAGCGGCCGGCGCTACCGTGGGCAGCGGCTTAGAACCAAAAGGAATAACATTCTGGCCCATGGCGCGGGCGCGCGACCGCCTGCGCTGGTAGGCTGCACGCCCCCTTCCGTCACCCAGCCGGTGAGCCACGCCCGTGATCGAGTTCCAGCGCCTGCACAAATCCTATGCCGTTGCCGGCCGCGCAGTGAGCGCGCTGCAGCCGCTGGACCTGACCATCGAGGCCGGTGAGGTATTCGGCATCATCGGCCATTCCGGCGCCGGCAAGTCGACGCTGATCCGCATGATCAACCGCCTGGAAGAACCCAGTGGTGGGCGTCTGCTGATCGGTGGCGAGGATGTCACCGCACTGGACGCGGACGGCCTGCGCGCGCTGCGCCGGCGCATCGGCATGATCTTCCAGCACTTCAACCTGCTGTCTTCGCGCACGGTGGCCGGCAACGTCGCCTTCCCGCTGGAGCTGGCCGGCACGCCGAAGGCGGAGATCGACGCACGCGTGGTCGAGCTGCTGCAGACCGTTGGCCTGGAAGCGCATGCGCAGAAGTATCCGGCGCAGCTGTCCGGTGGCCAGAAGCAGCGCGTCGGCATTGCCCGCGCACTTGCAACGCGTCCGCAGATCCTGTTGTGCGACGAGGCCACCAGTGCGCTCGATCCGCAGACCACGGCATCGGTGCTGTCGCTGCTGTCGAAGATCAATCGCGAGCTGGGCCTGACCATCGTGCTGATCACCCACGAGATGGACGTGATCCGCCGCGTCTGCGACCGCGTCGCCGTGCTCGACGCCGGCCAGATGGTCGAGACCGGGCCGGTCACCCGGGTGTTCCTGCATCCACAGCATCCGACCACGCGCCGTTTCGTCAGCGAATCGGAGCACATGGACGAAGGTGCGCTGCATCGCGATTTCGATGCCGTCGGTGGCCGCATCGTGCGGCTGACGTTCCTCGGTGGCGACACCTATGAACCCCTGCTCGGCAGCGTGGCGCGGCAGACCGGGGTCGACTACAACATCCTGTCCGGCCGTATCGACCGGATCAAGGACACCCCGTATGGCCAGCTGGTCGTCGCCCTGGTGGGCGGTGACCAGTCCGCCGCGCAGGCCGCATTCGTGGCCGCCGGCGTGCACGTTGAGGAACTGCGTCGATGATCATCGCTACTGCCGGCGGCTTCTTCCGCCACCTGGATGCGGACAAGTGGGTGGATATCGGCAAGGCCACCCTCGAGACGCTGCTGATGATGGCCGGCTCGCTGCCGCTTACCCTGGCCATCGGCCTGCCGATGGGCGTGCTGCTGTACGTGTTCGGCGCGCCGCAGATGAAACGCCGGCCACTGGTCTATGGCGCGCTGGCGATCGTGGTGAACCTGCTGCGTTCGGTACCCTTCATCATCCTGATGGTGGTGTTGATCCCGGTGTCGCTGTGGTTGATGGGCCAGTCGATCGGCGTGCTCGGCACGTTGCCGGCGCTGGTCATCGGTGCGGCGCCGTTCTACGCGCGCCTGGTGGAAACCGCGCTGCGCGAAGTGGACCGCGGCGTGGTCGAGGCCGCGCAGTCGATGGGTGCCACCACCTGGCAACTGGTCACCCGGGTGCTGCTTCCCGAGGCGCGGCCGGGCCTGATTGCCGCCGCCACGGTCACTACCGTTGCTCTGGTTGGCTTCACTGCCATGGGCGGCGCGATCGGTTCCGGCGGCCTGGGCGACCTGGCGCTGCGCGAAGGCTACCAGCGCAACCGCACCGACGTGGCCCTGGTTACCGTGGTGGTGCTGCTGATCCTGGTGCAGCTGCTGCAGATGCTCGGCGACCGCCTGGTCGCGCACTACACCCGCAAGTAGCCCGCCTCAGATAGTGCCGGCCGCTGGCCGGCAACGATGCGCTGCTCCAGGTGTGCCGGAGCTGCCGGCCAGCGGCCGGCACTACATCTGCGCCCGGCGCTCTCTCAACGCACGTTGGGTACTTCGTAACCCAGCTTGCCGACCTGCTCCGGGCGCTGTGGCACACGCTTGAGCTTGTCGGTGTTCACCCCGTATTCGTCACGCAGGCGCTCGGCCAGTTCCTTGTAGAGGCCCTTGTCCATGTCCGGTGTGCGCGAGAAGATCCAGGCCATCTCGCGGCCCGGGTAGCCGATCAGTGCCCAGGAATAATCCGGTGCTACTTCCAGCACCCGTGAATGGGTGGGCACCACGCGATAGAACCAGGTGCGCCAGCCGTGATTGCCGCTGTCCGGGTCGACACTGGCGCGTGCGCGGATCTCCTGCAGGGGTTCGCCGAAGCCATCACGATAGCGGTAGGTGATGCCGACCTTGTGCGCGTCGCGCAGTTCGTACTCGTTGACGCTGGCCACATGGCCGCGCTCGACGAAGTTCGGCACGCGGCCAATCACGTACCAGGTACCCATGAAGCGCTTCAGGTCGATCGGCGCATCCGGGTCGGCGACGCGTGGGGCGCTGGCACGGGGCGATGGCGGCTCGCTGGCGGCCACGGCGGGGCCCGCCAGGGACAGGGCCAAGAGCATGGCGCAGAGCGGGCGGATCGAAGTCATGCGGGAGCGGGCTCAGGAGGGCTTTGCGTGAGCATGGTCGACTGAGCGTGCGCGATCCGTCAATGGTGTCGCAGCCTTTGAGAAGGGCATTGACCAAGCTGTGTTGCACTGTCTACCGGAGAAGCCCCATGAACGCACGTTCCGTCCGTCGCCCTGCAGCTGAACGCGTCAGCCTTGAACGTGCCGACCCGCGCCTGCTGCGCAGCGTGCGGCAGTTGGCCCTGGCCGGTGTGGCACTGGTCCTGGTCTGGCCGGCCGCGCGTGGTAGCAGCGCGTGGCTGGGCTGGTTGCCGATGTGGCTGGTGGGCATGCCGCTGGTGGCCTGGTGGGCGCTGCTGCGCTTCCCGTTGCCTCGCCTGTCGTGGCTGCGGCGGGCGCGTCACACCGGTGGACAGGCGGACCGACGCGGTGGCGGTGCGGCCCGCCGCCGTCGCGGCGCCACCGCCGCGGCCTGACCTTCGACACGGGGGCGACAGCGGTGATCCATGCTAGCGTTCCAAGGCTTATGACTGCCTGGAGCTGCAATGTCACGATTCGCTTCCGCCTGCCTGTTGGCTGGCATGATGACCGCTGCCTCGGTGGGGACCGCCGTGGCCGCTGAAGACACCGACCGTTACGCCTGGCTCGAAGACGTAACCGGCGACAAGCCGCTGGCCTGGGTCAAGGAACAGAACGCCAAGTCCGAGGCGCGCCTTGCGCAGACCCCGGCATTCAAGCAGATGGAAGCCAGCATCCGCGAGGTGCTCGACTCCGATGCCAAGATTCCCGCCGTGCAGAAGATCGGCGACTACTACTACAACTTCTGGAAGGACCAGCAGCACGAGCGTGGCCTGTGGCGACGCACCACCCTGGCCGAATACCGCAAGGCCTCGCCGCAGTGGGAAACCGTGCTCGACCTGGATGCACTGAACAAGGCCGAGGGTGAGAACTGGGTCTGGCACGGCGCCGATTGCCTGCGCCCGGACTACAGCCGTTGCCTGATCGCGTTGTCGCGCGGCGGCGCCGATGCCGACGTCACCCGCGAATTCGACCTGGCCAACAAGACCTGGATCAAGGATGGCTTCTTCCGTCCGGAGTCGAAGGGCGGCCTCAACTGGATCGACCGCGATACCGTGTTCGTCTACACCGACTTCGGTGCCGGCTCGATGACCACCTCCGGCTACCCGCGCGTGGCCAAGCTGTGGAAGCGTGGCACTCCGATGGCCTCGGCCACGACGGTGTACGAAGGCAAGCCGGAAGACATGTACATCGCGGCGACGCACGATGACACTCCGGGCTTCGAACGCAACCTGGTCAGCCGCACGCTCGCCTTCTACAACAACGAGATCTACCTGCGCGGTGACGATGGCACGCTGACCAAGATCGACGCGCCGAATTCGGCCGAGAAGGGCCTGCACAAGCAATGGCTGACCCTGGAGCTGCGTGATCCGTGGACTGTCGGGGGCAAGACCTATGCGTCCGGTTCGTTGCTGGCCACCAAGCTGGATGACTTCCTGGCCGGCAAGCGCGAGTTCGACGTGCTGTTCACCCCGACCGCGACCACCTCGCTGGCCAGCGCCACCTGGACCAGGAACCATCTGGTGCTGAACGTGCTGGACGACGTCAAGAACCGCCTGTCGGTGCTGACGCCGGGCGCCAATGGCTGGCAGACCAGCCGCTTCGTTGGTGCACCGGCTTTCGGCACGCTGGGCGTGGCTGCGGTCGACAGCAATGACAGCGACGCGGTGTGGCTGACGGCCACCGACTATCTGACCCCGACCACGCTGGCGCTGGCCGAGATCGGCCAGGCCCCGGAAACGCTGAAGACCATGCCGGCCTTCTTCGATGCCAAGGGCAAGGTGATCGAGCAGCACTTCGCCACCAGCAAGGATGGCACCCGCGTGCCGTACTTCGTTGTGCACGATCGGGCGATGAAGCTGGACGGTTCCAATCCGACCCTGCTGTACGGCTACGGTGGCTTCGAGATCTCGCTGACCCCGAGCTATTCCGGTGGCATGGGCCGCGCCTGGCTGGAAAAGGGCGGCGTGTACGTGGTCGCCAACATCCGTGGCGGTGGCGAGTATGGGCCGCGCTGGCACCAGGCGGCACTGAAGCAGAACCGCCACAAGGCCTATGAAGACATGGCCGCGGTGGCGCGCGATCTGGTCAAGCGCAAGATCACCAGCGCCAGGCACCTGGGCGTGCAGGGCGGCAGCAATGGTGGCCTGCTGACCGGCAACATGCTGACCCAGTACCCGGAGCTGTTCGGTGCGGTGGTGGTGCAGGTGCCGCTGCTGGACATGAAGCGCTACAACCACCTGCTGGCAGGCGCATCGTGGATGGCCGAGTACGGCAACCCGGATACCAGCGACTGGGAGTTCATCAAGACCTTCTCGCCGTACCACCTGTTCGATGCGAAGAAGAAGTACCCGCCGGTGCTGTTCACCACCTCCACCCGCGATGACCGCGTGCATCCGGGCCATGCCCGCAAGATGGCGGCGAAGATGATCGACGCCGGCAAGGACGTGACCTACTACGAGAACATCGAAGGTGGCCACGGCGGCGCCGCCAACAACGCGCAGGCCGCACACATGTCGGCGCTGGCCTACAGCTTCCTGTGGGAGCGGTTGGGCGGCAAGTAAGCAGAACGGAAAACGCCGCCCCAGGGCGGCGTTTTCCGTTATCGGGTAGCGCCGGACCATGCCCGGCGCGCGCGTAGCGCGGCAGGATGCCGCCGGGCATGGCCCGGCGCTACCGGAAATGCTTCAACCCACGCGCGATCCGCTCCACCGCCTCCTGCAATCGCGGCACTTCCTGGGTATAGGCCAGGCGCACGTGCTGGTTGGCACGATGGAAGCCGAAATCCAGCCCGGGCGTGAATGCCACATGCTCGGTTTCCAGGAAGTGGGCGCAGAACGCCTGCGCATCGTCGGTGAACGCGCTGACGTCTGCGTACAGGTAGAACGCGCCCTGCGGCTCGACCTCGATACGGAAGCCCAGCTCACGCAGTGCGGGCAGCAGGAAGTCGCGACGCTGGCGGAACGCTTCGCGGCGCTGTTCGAAGATCGCCATCGATTCCTCGCTGAAACAGGCGAGGGCGGCATGCTGGGCGATGCTCGAGGCGCTGATGTACAGGTTCTGCGCCAGCTTCTCCAGGTCCGGTACCGCGGCCGGCGGTGCCACCAGCCAGCCCAGCCGCCAGCCGGTCATGCCGAAATACTTGGAGAAGCTGTTCAGCACGAACGCGCTGTCATCCACCTGCAGCACGCTGGGCGCATCCAGGCCATAGGTGAGGCCGTGGTAGATCTCGTCCACCACCAGGTGGCCGCCCCGCGCGTGCAGGGCCTGCGACAGTGCGGCCAGATCGTCGGCGGAAAGCACGGTGCCGGTCGGGTTGGCCGGTGAGGCGACCAGCGCGCCGACGCTGTCGGCATCCCAGTGCTGTTCCACCAGTGACGGGGTCAGCTGGTAGGCGGTCTCCGGCCCGACCGGTACCAGTTGCGCACCGCCTTCCACCAGGCGCAGGAAGTGGCGGTTGCACGGATAGCCGGGGTCCGCCAGCAGCCAGTGGCGGCCGGGATCGACCAGCAGGCTGCTGGCCAGCAGCAGCGCACCGGACCCACCCGGTGTGACCAGGATGCGTTCAGGGTCGATATCCAGCCCGTAATGGCTGCGATAGAAGCCGCTGATGGCCTCACGCAGAGCCGGCAGGCCACGTGCGGCGGTGTAGCGGGTATGACCGGCGGCCAATGCGGCCTGGCCGGCGCGCACGACAGGTTCGGCGGTGGTGAAGTCCGGTTCGCCGATTTCCAGGTGGATCACATCGTGGCCGGCCTGCTCCAGCGCCTGTGCGCGGGCCAGCAGGGACATCACGTGGAATGGAGCGATTTCATGGCTGCGCCGGCTGTAGCCCGGCGTGTGGGGCAGGGTGCTCATGTGCCCATGGTACGCCGCGCGTCTGGGTCATGCGTTCTGGTAGTGCCGGCCGCCGGCCGGCATTCCGACCGTCTCCGGGTTCGTGAGGTTGCTGGCCAGCGGCCGGCACTCCCCATGACGATCCGCAGGGTTGCCCGCAGCCCTCCTGCAACCCAGACTCGGGCACAAGGACGCCATTGCATTGCAGTTCAAGGAACCCCACTACATGAAATCCACTCTCTGCCTGTTGCTCGCCAGCCTGATGACCACTACTGCCACCGCCGCCACTCCGCCTGTTCCGCCGGATGCCGCCAAGCATCCGCATGTGGTCAAGGCGCCGTTCGGCGCGACCCGCAACGATGACTATTACTGGCTGCGCGACGACAAGCGCGAGAACAAGGACATGCTGGCCTACCTGCAGGCCGAGAATGCCTACGCGGACCAGGTGCTGGCGCCGCTCAAGCCGCTCGAAGACACCCTGTACAAGGAGATCGTCGGCCGCATCAAGCAGGACGATTCCAGCGTGCCGGCGCGTGAGCGCGGCTACTGGTACTACAGCCGTTTCGAGACCGGCCAGGATTACCCCATCCACGCACGCCGCAAGGGCAGCATGGAGGCCGCCGAGGAAATCCTGCTGGACGTCAATACGATGGCTGCGGGCAAGGGCTACTTCAGCGTCGGCTCGATGGAGGTCAGCCAGGACAACCAGTTGCTGGCCTGGGCCGATGATGATGTCGGCCGCCGCCAGTACACGATCCGCTTCAAGGATCTGGCCACCGGCAAGGTGCTGCCCGATGTGATCACCGGCAGCTCCGGCGACCTGGTCTGGGCCGACGACAACCGCACCGTGCTGTATGTCGAGAACGATCCGGAAACGCTGCTCACCGTGCGCGTGAAGAAGCACGTGCTGGGCACTCCAGCCAGCGCCGACACCGTCGTCTACGAAGAGAAGGACGACAGCTTCTACATGGGCATCGGCCGCACCCGCGACGATCGCTTCATCACCATCGGCGTGCACAGCACCGTGTCCTCGGAAGAGCGCTATGCACCCGCCAGCGACCCGACCATCTTCACCGTGCTGGCCCCGCGCCAGCGTGACGTCGAGTACGACGCCGACCATTACGACGGCCGCTGGGTGATCCGCACCAACGACGGTGCGAAGAATTTCAAGCTGGTCACCGCACCGACCGATGCCACCTCGCGTGCGCAATGGAAAGACTGGATCGCGCATGACGATGCGGTGTTCATCGAAGGCTTCGAACTGTTCGACGCGTACACCGCCATCGCCGAACGTTCCGAGGGCCTGGAGCGCATCCGCCTGCTGTTCAAGGATGGCCGCAGCGACTACGTGAAGGCTGATGAGCCGGCGTACTCGATGGGCCTGGGCGACAACACCGAGGCCGATACGCCGTGGCTGCGCTACGTCTACACCTCGATGACCACCCCGACCACGGTGTTCGAGCTGAACACCGCCACCGGCGAGCGTCGCCAGCTGAAGGTGCAGCCGGTGATCGGCTATGACGCCTCGAAGTACGAAACCGACCGCGTCTGGATCACCGCGCGCGATGGCGTGAAGGTGCCGGTGTCGCTGGTCTACCGCAAGGGCTACCAGAAGGATGGCAAGGGCGCGCTGTTCCAGTACGCCTATGGCAGCTATGGCATGTCGATGGATCCGTACTTCAACCAGACCGCGGTGAGCCTGCTCGACCGCGGCGTGGTGTATGCCATTGCCCATATCCGCGGCGGCCAGGAAATGGGCCGCGACTGGTACGAGAACGGCAAGCTGCTGCACAAGCAGAACACCTTCAACGACTTCATCGACGTCACCCGCGGCCTGGTCGCACAGGGCTGGGCGGCGAAGGATCGTGTCGCCGCGTCCGGCGGCAGCGCCGGTGGCCTGCTGATGGGCGCGGTGGCCAACCAGGCCCCGCAGGATTACCGGGTGATGGTGGCGCAGGTCCCGTTCGTCGACGTGGTCACCACCATGCTCGACCCGACCATTCCGCTGACGACCAACGAATACGATGAGTGGGGCAACCCGGAGCAGAAGCCGTATTACGACTACATGCTGTCCTACTCGCCCTACGACAACGTGAAGCGGCAGGCGTACCCGGCGCTGTTCGTGGGTACCGGCCTGTGGGATTCGCAGGTGCAGTACTGGGAGCCGGCCAAGTGGGTGGCCAAGCTGCGTGACGACAACACCGGCCACTACCCGATCCTGTTCCGCACCAACATGGAAGCCGGCCACGGCGGCAAGTCGGGGCGCTTCCAGCGCTACCGCGAGCTGTCCGAGTCGTACGCGTTCGTGCTGCAGCAGCTGGGCATCGCCCAGCCGTGATCGCGACAGGGTGCCGGGCGCTGCCTGGCACCCTGAACCGGTATCCTTGCGGCCATGAGCGCGCCAGATCCTTCCGCCCCTCGCGATGCCGCCACGCCTCCGCGCGTGGTGCGTTTCCGCTGGGCGTGGTGGCTGCTGGCGTATGTCAGCCTCGGCACCGGCATCGTCGGCATCTTCGTGCCGGGCCTGCCGACCACCGTATTCATCCTGATTTCGGCCTGGGCCGCCTCGCGTGGCTCCGAGCGCCTGCACAACTGGCTGCTGCAGCATCCACGCTTCGGCCCGGCCATCGCCAACTGGCAGGCACACGGGGCGGTCAGCCGCTACGGCAAGTGGATGGCCACGATCACCATGGCGGTATGCGCCGCCATCATGCTGTGGTGCGTACCGATTGCCTGGGTGAAGTGGTTCTCGATCGGCAGCATGACCGTGGTGGCGATCTGGCTGTGGACGCGGCCGCTGCCGCCTCCCGAGGATTGAGCGCCTGCGGTAGTGCCGGCCGCTGGCCGGCAACCCGATTCCCTGCACCAACCGCTCAGCCGCCAATGGCTATACTCGGGGCATGAAGATCCCCCATCGAAACGCCATCCTGATTCCGCTGGCAGCGGCCTCGCTGCTGCTCCTCGCCGCCTGCGGCAACAAGGGCCCGCTGGTACTGCCGCAGAAGCCGGTGCCGGTGGAAGAAACCGTCGAACCCGCTGCCGAGCCCGCCACCGAGGCGACCCCGGCGGAGGCCCAGGGCGCCGTTGCCCCCGCCACGACCGTCGACCCGGCTGCAACGACCACTCAGCCGGCACCCGCGCCAGCGAAGAAGGCGGGCAGCGGGGATGAGTAAGGCCAGTTCCACGGCGCTGCGCTTCAGCAAGATGCACGGCGCGGGCAATGATTTTGTAGTGATCGACCTGCGTGACGGCACCGCGCCGCCTACGCCCGAACTGGCCGCGCGCCTTGCCGACCGCCACACCGGCGTCGGCTGCGACCAGATCCTGACCATCGAAGCGCCGCGTGTGGAAGGGTCGGTGGCCTCGTACCGCATCTGGAATGCCGACGGTTCCAATTCCGAGCAGTGCGGCAATGGCGCACGCTGCATCGCGGCCTGGCTGGTGCGCCAAGGGAGTGCGCAGGGCGATGCGTTCGTCATCGACAGCCCGCTGGCCAGCCATGAAGTGAAGGTGCTCGGTGACGGACAGTTCGCCGTAACCATGGGCGTGCCTGCCTTCGAGCCGGCCAATGTGCCGCTGATGGGCTTCGCCCATCCGCGCGAGGAATACCTGCTGCCGCTGCAGGGCGAAAGCGTGCGCTTCGCCGCAGTGTCGATGGGCAACCCGCATGCGGTGATCGAAGTCGGCCTGATCGATGCCGCTCCGGTTGAACGCGTGGGTTCGCTGCTGCAGCAGCACGCGTCGTTTCCGCGCTCGGTGAACGTGGGCTTCGCCCAGGTGATGGGCCCGGCGCACGCCCGCCTGCGCGTGTTCGAGCGCGGCGTCGGCGAAACCCTGGCCTGTGGCAGTGGCGCTTGCGCCGCTGCGGTGACCCTGATGCAGCGCGGCCGCCTGCAGCGCGATGCCCGCATCAGCCTGCCCGGTGGTGACCTGCGCATCCAGTGGCCGGGGGATGGCCAGCCTGTGGTGATGGCCGGCCCGACCGCATTCGTCTTCGAAGGGGAGTGGATGGCATGAGCGAAACCGTCGACAAGCTCGGGGCCCACGAAGTCGCTGCCTGGTTGCGGCGTCATCCCGGCTTCCTCAAGCAGTTCCCGGACCTGGCCCTGACCCTGGTGGTGCCGCGCGATGACGGCCCGACCGCATCGCTGGCCAGCTACCAGCTGGAAGTGCTGCGCGAGAAGAACCGCGAGCTGGCGCGACGGTTGGCCGACCTGGGCGCGACCGCCCAGGTCAACGAGCGGCTGGCGGTGCGCACGCATCAGCTGACCCTGGCACTGATGAAGCAGGACAATGCGGCCGACACTCTGCGTGCGATGGCCGCTTCGTTGGAGGAAGACTTCGCCGGCGACCTGGTGCGGCTGGTGGTGCATGCGCCGGTGGCCGGGCTGGAACAGGCCGACTGGCTGCAGGTGATCGCCGCCGATGATCCGCTACTGGGTCCGTTCCGCGACTGCCTGAAGGACGGCGAGCCGATCTGCGGCCGCCTGCAGCCGGAGAAGAACGCCGTGCTGTACGGCGCGCGCAGCGAGGAGGTGCAGACCACCGCGCTGCTGCCGCTGCCGGGGGTTGGCCTGATCGCGGTCGGCAGCCATGATCCGAACCGTTTCTACCCGGGCATGGGCACGTTGTTCCTGCGCATGATGGGCGACGCCCTGGCCACTGGCCTGAAGCGCTTCCCGAGCTGAGCAGGGCACGACGGCGATGAGCGCGGTACAGGCGTTCCTGCAGCATCTGCAGGTGGAGCGGCGGATGTCGGCGCACACACTCGACGCCTACCGCCGCGACCTGGACGCACTGTCGGCGTGGGCCGAGCCGCGTGGCGTAGCCGTGGAGGCACTCGATGCCGATGCGTTGCGCCAGTTCGTGGCCGACGAGCATCGCCGCGGCCTGTCGGCCAAGAGCCTGCAGCGCCGCCTGTCGGCCTGCCGCACCTTCTATGCCTGGCTGCTCAAGCACGGCCGCATCGAGGTCAGCCCTGCAGCGACGCTGAAGGCACCGCGCGCACCGCGCCGGTTGCCGCAGGTGCTCGATGCCGACGAAGCCGTACAGCTGGTCGAGCTTGAACCGGAAGGTGAACTCGGCCGACGTGATCGCGCGCTGCTGGAGCTGTTCTACTCCTCGGGCCTGCGCCTGAGCGAAGTCTGCGCACTGACCTGGCGCGACCTGGATTTCGCCAGCGGCCTGGTCAACGTGCTGGGCAAGGGCAACCGCCAGCGCCGGGTGCCGTTCGGCAGGCCCGCACGCGAAGCGCTGCAGGCGTGGCGTGCCGAAAGTGGTGGCGGCCCGGCCTCGCCGGTGTTTCCTGGCCGCAACGGGCCGATCAGCCAGCGCGCAGTGCAGATCCGCATCCGCCAGCTGGCGCAGCGCCAGGGCCTGTTCAAGCAGGTGCATCCGCACATGCTGCGGCACAGTTTCGCCAGCCATATTCTCGAATCGTCCGGCGACCTGCGCGGTGTGCAGGAGCTGCTGGGCCATGCCGACATCGCCACCACGCAGATCTATACCCACCTCGATTTCCAGCACCTGGCCAAGGTCTACGACGCCGCGCACCCGCGCGCGAAGCGCCGACGCAGCAGCGAGGGCAGCGGAGAAAGCTGAACGTTGCCCCTGCGGTGGCCGGTCGCGGGTGGCTTGAAGGGCGCAGCGCAGTCCCCACCTCTGGTTCTGTCACCCCGGAGGCATCATGGACCCCAGTCAGAACCCCAACGTTTTCCACGCCACCACCATCGTCTGCGTCCGTCGCGGCGAGCACGTGGCCATTGCCGGCGACGGCCAGGTCACGCTGGGCCACACCGTGATGAAGGGCAATGCACGCAAGGTGCGCCGCCTTGGCCGCGACGGCCAGGTGCTGGCCGGTTTCGCCGGTGCCGCCGCCGATGCCTTCACCCTGTTCGAGCTGTTCGAGGCCAAGCTGGAAAAGCACGGCCAGCTGCAGCGCGCTGCGGTCGAGCTGGCCAAGGATTGGCGCACCGAGCGCCGCCTCGGAAAGCTTGAAGCCCTGTTGGCCGTGGCTGACAAGGAAACCTCGCTGATCATCAGCGGCACCGGCGATGTGATCGAACCGGAGGACGGCATCATCGCCATCGGCTCCGGTGGCTCGTATGCACTGTCGGCCGCGCGCGCGTTGATGGCACATACCGAACTGGATGCGCGCACGATTGCCAGTGAAGCGATCGGCATCGCCGGCGACATCTGCATCTACACCAACCGCAACGTGGTGGTTGAGGAGCTGTGACCGCTCTTCTGTAGTGCCGAGCCATGCTCGGCAGGGCTGCCCGTCAGCCGAGCATGGCTCGGCTCTACATGCATCTGAATCCGTGAGCACATCCATGTCGAAGATCGAAGTTTCCTCCGCCACCATGACCCCGCGCGAGATCGTGCAGGAACTGGACCGGCATATCGTGGGCCAGCACGACGCCAAGCGTGCCGTGGCCATCGCCCTGCGCAACCGCTGGCGCCGCATGCAGCTGGCGCCGGAGCTTCGCAATGAAGTGATGCCCAAGAACATCCTGATGATCGGCCCGACCGGCGTCGGCAAGACCGAGATCGCGCGCCGCCTGGCTACGTTGGCCAACGCGCCGTTCGTCAAGGTCGAGGCCACGCGCTTTACCGAAGTGGGCTACGTCGGCAAGGACGTCGAGCAGATCATCCGCGACCTGGCCGACACCGCGGTCAAGCTCTATCGCGAACAGGCCAAGGTGCGCGTGCGTACCCAGGCCGAAGAACGCGCCGAAGACCGCATCCTCGATGCGCTGCTGCCGCGTCGTAGCGGCGGCATCGGTTTCGATCCTGAAGTCGCCCGCAACGAACCGTCGGCGCAGGACAACGAGACCCGCATCAAGTTCCGCAAGATGCTGCGCAACGGTGAGCTGGACGAGCGCGAGATCGAGCTCGACCTGGCGGCCAATGTCAGCATGGACATCATGACCCCGCCGGGCATGGAGGAAATGGGCCAGCAGCTGAAGTCGATGTTCGCCAACCTGGGTGGCGGCGCGAAGGCGCACAAGCGCACGCTGACCATCAAGGCCGCGCGTCCGCTGCTGATCGAGGAAGAGGCCGGCAAGCTGGTCAACGAGGACGATATCCGCACTGCGGCAATCGAGGCCTGCGAGCAGCACGGCATCGTCTTCATCGACGAGATCGACAAGGTTGCCAAGCGCGGCGACAACGTGGGCGGTGGCGATGTCTCCCGCGAAGGCGTACAGCGCGACCTGCTGCCGCTGGTGGAAGGCTCCAACGTGTCCACCAAGTACGGCACGATCAAGACCGACCATATCCTGTTCATCGCGTCGGGCGCGTTCCACCTGGCCAAGCCCAGCGACCTGATTCCGGAGCTGCAGGGCCGTTTCCCGATCCGCGTTGAGCTGGGCGCGTTGAGCAAGGGCGACTTCGTGCGCATCCTGACCGAACCGAAGGCCGCGCTGACCAAGCAGTACGAAGCACTGCTGGCCACCGAAGGCGTCAAGGTCAGTTTCACTGCCGATGCCATCGAGCGCCTGGCCGAGATCGCGTTCCAGGTGAACGAGCGCCAGGAAAACATCGGCGCGCGCCGCCTGCATACGGTGCTGGAGCGCCTGCTGGATTCGCTCAGCTACGAGGCACCGGACCGCGATGGCGAAACCCTGGCCATCGACAGCGCCTACGTCGATGCACACCTGGGTGAGCTGGTGCAGGACCCGGACCTGAGCCGCTACATCCTGTAGTGCGCATCGCGGTCGGATCCTTCGCCGTGGCGAGGGCCCTGACTCCATCCGCTGCAACAGAAAAGGCCGCCGCAGGGCGGCCTTTTGCGTTGGCGCTCAGCGCGATTGCCGGGCGCGGTAGGCCTGCAGTACCTGGTCGATCACTGCACTGGTGCGGGCGGCGCTGATGCCGTTCGAGGGCGAGTGCCCGTGGCCGCGCAGTTCGTCCACGACGGAGGCGATCAACGGCTGCTGGACCGATGGCGGGTTCGGGATATCGAATGCCTGCACGCCCGCTTCGGTCTCCAGCACCACCGGAACGTCCTCGAAGGTGGCAAAGCGCAGCTGCCCCAGGTCGCCGGTGATCTCGACCTCGTCCTGTCGGCGGAACGCGCAGAAGCTCCATTGCGCGATGCCGTGCGCCCCCACCCCGGTGCGGAAGCACATCGAGACGCTGTCTTCGGCGGCGTAGGCGCCGGTCAACGAACTGGCCAGGCCGCGCACGTCGCTCAGGGGCCCCAGCAGATGGTCGAGCAGGTCCAGCGTGTGTGAGCCCAGGTCGACGAACAGCCCGCCGCCTGCGATGGCGGGGTTGGTTCGCCAGAAGTCCGGCGATGCGGCAGCCGCCGAATGTGGCCGATGCAGGGTGGCGCGCACGCTGCGCGGCGTACCGATCGCGCCGCTGTCCAGCAGCTGCTTCACCTGTGCGAAGCGGGGCAGGGCACGGCGGTAGTAGGCCACGAACACGGGCACGCCGCTGCGGGCGCTGGCCGCGATGATGCGCTGGCACTCGTCGTGGTCCATGGCCATCGGCTTTTCGATGTAGACCGGCTTGCCTGCAGCAATCGCCTGCAATGCGTAGTGCATGTGCGTGGAGGGCGGTGTTGCAACGTAGACCGCGTTCACCTCCGGATCGGCGATGAGTGCATCGGCGTCCGCGTACCAGCGCGGAATCGCGTGGCGGCGTGCATAGTCTTCGGCCAATGCGGCATTGCGGCGCATGACCGCCACTACCCGTGAGCCTGGCGTGTTGGCCAGGGCCGGCCCGCTCTTCTTCTCGGTGACGCTGCCACACCCGATGAAGCCCCACACCACGTTGTCCAGGATCATCGATCTGCCCTTGCAGGGGGTGCCGCAGTGATGGGAGCAGCCTCGTTCACGCCTCGGGCAGCGGCTCGGGGACGGTGCCGGGAACGAACACACCATCCTTCACGTAGGCGGCCAGGGTCATGTCCAGCGCGAGCATGCCATCGCGCTTGAGGTCCATCAGTTCCGGTTCGACCATCGCGCCGTGCAGCACGCCCAGCACGGTGGCGTGCAGCATGCGTGCGGCGATCTTCGGGTCGGCGCCCTCGCGCAGCTGGCCCAGGTCCTTGGCGCGACGCAGGGCGCGCTCCATCCGGTCCAGCGCATCGCGGAAGCCGGCCTGCTGCATTTCGGTCAGGACCCTGGTGTCGGCCGACGCATCGCTGCGCAGCATGATCTCCATGGTCTTGCGCAGGCGTTCGTCCTCGGACAGCTCGATGAACGAGTGGATCATCACCGCGCGCAGGTCGTGCACCGGGGTGTCGCGCTGGTCGGTGGAGGTGCGCTCCAGTTCCTGCATGAAGGGCAGGTGCACCCGCTGGACGATCGCGGCCAGCACCTCGCTCTTGTTCTTGAAGTGCCAGTACACCGCGCCACGGGTATAGCCGGCGCGGGCGCCGATCATCTCCAGCGTGGTACGGGCCACGCCGTGTTCATGGAAGCAGGCTTCGGCGGCGTCAAGGATGCCTTCCCGGGTTGCCTGGGTGTCCTCTTTGGTCTTGCGGGCCATGGGTAGGTACGAGTGCGGGTGAAACGTGGCTGAATTGTACCGGTTTACAAACAAACAAGCATGTATGTATATTTCGCTCCCATCATTCACGTCGTGTGCGTGGCAGGCCGGTCCGGCTCCCACTCCCGCTGGTGCGCGTTGCCTGCTGGCGCTTTCGGCCTGTATCAGCGCGATTTGAGATTCCTTCCCCTAAGAGCCTTTCCGTCATGTTGCTGAGCCGAATCCGACCCTTTGCACTGTCGCTGGCCATCGCTGCAGCCGTGGCTGCCTGCGGCGGCCAACCCCAGGCCCCCGAGCAGGGCCCGGGTGACGTCACCGTGGTCACGCTGAAGTCCGAAACCGTGGGCCTGACCCGCGAACTGCCGGGCCGTACCAACGCCTTCCTGGTCGCCGAAGTGCGCCCGCAGGTCAACGGCATCGTTGCCAAGCGCCTGTTCACCGAAGGCGGCATGGTCAAGGCCGGCGAGCCGCTGTACCAGATCGAGGACGCCAGCTACCGCGCCCAGGCCAACAGCGCCCGCGCCCAGCTGGCCCGCGCCGAAGCCACGGCCAACGCCGCGCGCCTGAGCGCCAAGCGCATCACCGAGCTGGCCAAGGTCGACGCGGTCAGCCAGCAGGACCTGGAAAACGCCGTCGCCGCGCAGAAGCAGGCCGAGGCCGATGTCGGTGCCGCCAGGGCCTCGCTGGACGCGGCCAACGTCACCCTCGGCTATGCCCGCATCACCGCGCCGATCAGCGGCCGCATCGGCAAGTCCAGCGTTACCCAGGGTGCGCTGGTCAGCGCCGGCCAGGCCAATGCACTGGCGACCGTGCAGCAGCTGGATCCGATCTATGTCGACCTGACCCAGTCCTCGGCCGAGCTGCTGCAGCTGCGCCGCGAACTGGCTGCCGGCCGCCTGCAGGACAACCAGACCCTGCCGGTCAGCATCCTGATGGAAGACGGCAGCACTTTCGAGCACAAGGGCACGCTGGAGTTCTCCGAAGTCAGCGTCGATCCGACCACCGGCAGCTTCGGCCTGCGCGTGAAGGTGGACAACCCGGACGGCCTGCTGATGCCGGGCATGTACGTTCGTGCGGTGATCGGCGGCGGCGTGCGCAGCGATGCGGTGCTGGTGCCGATGCAGGGCATCGCGCGCGATCCGAAGGGCGACACCACCGCGATGGTGGTCGGCAAGGACAACAAGGTCGAAGTGCGCCCGGTCAAGGTCAGCCGCACGGTCGGCGACAAGTGGCTGGTCGAGGACGGCCTGAAGGCCGGTGACAAGGTCATCGTCGAAGGCCTGCAGAAGATCGGCCCCGGCATGCCGGTCAAGGCCACCGAGAAGGGCGCTGCTCCGGCCAAGCCGGCGGCAGCCGCCCAGCCTGCCGCCCCGGCCGGCGACGCGAAGTAAGCGGAGAACTCCATGGCACGCTTTTTCATCGATCGACCCATCTTTGCGTGGGTGATCGCCATCATCATCATGCTCGCCGGCGGCCTGGCCCTGTTCAAGCTGCCGGTCTCGATGTACCCCAACGTCGCACCGCCGGCGGTGGAAATCAGCGCCACCTACCCGGGTGCATCGGCCAAGGTGGTCGAGGACTCGGTGACGCAGATCATCGAGCAGAACATGAAGGGCCTCGATGGCCTGATCTACTTCTCCTCCAACAGCTCGTCCAACGGCCAGGCCACCATCACCCTGACCTTCGAGAGCGGCACCAACCCGGACATCGCCCAGGTGCAGGTGCAGAACAAGCTGCAGCTGGCCATGCCGCTGCTGCCGCAGGAAGTGCAGCGGCAGGGCATCAACGTGGCCAAGTCCAGCTCGGGCTTCCTGAACGTCATCGCGTTCGTGTCCGAGAACGGCAGCATGGACGCCAACGACATCGCCGACTACGTCGGTTCCAATGTCGTCGATCGCCTGAGCCGCGTGCCGGGCGTGGGCAACATCCAGGTATTCGGTGGCAAGTACGCCATGCGCATCTGGCTGGACCCGAACAAGCTGCATACCTATGGCCTGTCCGTCGCGGAAGTGACTGCGGCAATCAAGGCACAGAATGCCCAGGTCGCGATCGGCCAGCTCGGCGGTGCGCCGTCGGTGAAGGGCCAGCAGCTCAACGCCACCATCAACGCACAGTCGCGCCTGCAGACCCCGGAACAGTTCCGCAACATCATCGTGCGCGGCGCGCAGGACGGTGCCGAGCTGCGCCTGGGTGATGTCGCCCGCGTCGAACTGGGTGCCGAGTCCTACGACTTCGTCACCCGCTACAACGGCCAGCCGGCCAGCGGCCTGGCGGTCACCCTGGCCACCGGCGCCAACGCGCTGGATACTGCGGCCGGCGTGGACGCTGCGCTGGAAGACATGAAGAGCTTCTTCCCGGCCGGGCTGAAGGCCGAGATCCCGTACGACACCACCCCGTTCGTGCGCGTGTCGATTAAGGGCGTGGTGCAGACCCTGCTCGAAGCGATCGTGCTGGTGTTCGTGGTGATGTACCTGTTCCTGCAGAACTTCCGCGCCACCCTGATCCCGACCATCGCCGTGCCGGTGGTGCTGCTGGGCACCTTCGGCGTGCTGGCGATGCTGGGCTTCTCGGTGAACATGCTGACCATGTTCGCGATGGTGCTGGCGATCGGTCTGCTGGTGGACGATGCCATCGTAGTGGTGGAGAACGTCGAGCGCATCATGTCCGAGGAAGGACTGTCGCCGCTTGAAGCGACCCGCAAGTCGATGGGCCAGATCACCGGTGCGCTGGTGGGTATCGGCCTGGTGCTGTCGGCGGTGTTCGTGCCGATGGCCTTCATGAGCGGATCCACCGGCGTGATCTACCGGCAGTTCTCGGCCACGATTGTCTCTGCAATGGCGTTGTCGGTGCTGGTGGCGATTGTGCTGACGCCGGCACTGTGCGCGACCATGCTCAAGCCGCTGAAGAAGGGCGAGCATCATGTTGCCCACCGCGGCCTGGCCGGTCGCTTCTTCAACGGTTTCAATCGTGGCTTCGACCGCACCAGCGAAAGTTACCAGCGTGGTGTGCGCGGCATCATCCATCGTCCGTGGCGCTTCATGGGCATCGTGGCGGCGCTGTTCGTGCTGATGGGCGTGCTGTTCGTGCGCCTGCCCAGCTCGTTCCTGCCCAACGAAGACCAGGGCGTGCTGATGGCGCTGGTGCAGGCCCCGGTCGGCGCCACCCAGGAGCGCACGCTGGAATCGATCGCGGCATTGGAGAACCACTTCCTGCAGAACGAGAAGGATGCGGTGGATTCGGTGTTCTCCGTGCAGGGCTTCAGCTTCGCCGGCATGGGCCAGAACGCCGGCATGGCGTTCGTCAAGCTGAAGGACTGGAGCGAGCGTGACGCCGACAATGGCGTGATGCCGATCACCGGTCGTGCGATGGCTGCCCTGGGCCAGATCAAGGATGCCTTCATCTTTGCCTTCCCGCCGCCGGCCATTCCGGAGCTGGGGACTGCCTCGGGCTATACCTTCTTCCTGAAGGACAACAGCGGCCAGGGCCACGAGGCACTGGTGGCCGCACGCAACCAGCTGCTCGGCCTGGCCGCCGGCAGCAAGAAGCTGGCCAACGTGCGCCCGAACGGCCAGGAGGACACGCCGCAGTTCCGCATCGACATCGACGCGGCCAAGGCGACCTCGCTGGGGCTGTCGATCGACCAGATCAACGGCACGCTGGCCGCTGCGTGGGGCAGCTCGTACATCGATGACTTCGTCGATCGTGGCCGCGTCAAGCGCGTGTTCGTGCAGGCCGACCAGCCGTTCCGCATGGTCCCGGAGGACTTCGACCTCTGGTCCGTGAAGAACGACAAGGGCGAGATGGTGCCGTTCAGTGCATTCGCCACCAAGCACTGGGATTACGGTTCGCCGCGCCTGGAGCGCTACAACGGCGTGTCGGCGATGGAGATCCAGGGCGAACCGGCCCCGGGTGTCGCCTCCGGCGATGCCATGGCCGAGATCGAGCAGCTGGCCAAGCAGCTTCCGGCGGGCTTCGGCATCGAGTGGACGGCGATGTCCTACCAGGAACGCCAGGCCGGCTCGCAGACGCCACTGCTGTACACGCTGTCGCTGATGATCGTGTTCCTGTGCCTGGCCGCGATGTATGAAAGCTGGAGCGTACCGACCGCGGTGCTGCTGGCGGCCCCGCTGGGTATCCTCGGCGCGGTGCTGGCCAACACCTTCAAGGGCCTGGAGCGCGACATCTATTTCCAGGTGGCGATGCTGACCACGGTGGGCCTGACCAGCAAGAACGCGATCCTGATCGTCGAGTTCGCCAAGGAAAACCTGGAAAAGGGCGCCAGCCTGATCGAGTCGATCATGCACGCCGTGCGCGACCGCCTGCGCCCGATCGTGATGACCTCGCTCGCCTTCGGCATGGGCGTGGTACCGCTGGCGATCTCCACCGGCGCCGGCTCCGGTGCCAAGCAGGCGATCGGCACCGGCGTGCTCGGCGGCATGATCGTCGGCACCGTGCTCGGCGTGTTCTTCGTGCCGCTGTTCTTCGTGGTGGTGCAGCGCGTGTTCAAGCGCAAATCCGCGACGTAAGCGAAACGGCCATGCCGGCCTCAGGCTGGCGTTACCGAAACGGTAGTGCCGGCCGCTGGCCGGCATGACCTCCTGCCATCCGGCAGTACCGATGGAAGTCATTCCCATGAAAAGTGCATCCCTGTTCCTTTCCATTGCCGCCGCGCTCGCGCTGGCAGGTTGCTCCACCCTGGTGCCGAAGAACACCGCTGTCGCCCCGGCGATCCCGGCGCAGTGGCCGGCCGAGGCCGCGCAGGGCGAGGTGGCCGATGCCGCCGCCGTCGGCTGGCGCGACTTCTTCACCGATGCGCGCCTGCAGCAGGTGATCGAGCAGTCGCTGCAGAACAATCGCGACCTGCGCGTGGCCGTGCTCAACGTTGAACGCGCGCGCGGCCAGTACCGCGTGCAGCGCGCTGATCGCGTGCCTGGCGTGGCCGTCACCGGCCAGATGGACCGTCGCGGTACCGATGCCGGTGTCAGCGAGCAGTTCACCGCCGGCGTTGGCGTGGCCGAGTTCGAGCTGGACCTGTTCGGCCGCGTGCGCAACCTCAGTGAAGCGGCACTGCAACAGTACTTCGCGGTGGCCGCCAACCGCCGCAACGCGCAGCTGAGCCTGATTGCCGAGACCGCAACTGCGTGGCTGACGTATGGTGCCGATGCGCAGCAGCTGAAGATCGCCGAGGCCACGCTGAAGACCTACGAAGATTCGTTGCGCCTGGCCGAGGCCCGCCACGAGCGTGGCGGCAGTTCGGCACTGGAACTGACCCAGACCCGCACGCTGGTCGAGACCGCGCGTACGGACGCAGCACGCCTGCGTGGCCAGCTGGCCCAGGACCGTAACGCGCTGGCGCTGCTGGCCGGTGGCCAGCTCGATCCGGCGCTGCTGCCGGACAGCATCGAGCCGCAGCTGCTTGCATTGGCACCGCCGCCGGCCGGCCTGCCCAGCGACGTGCTGCTGCAGCGCCCGGACATCATGGCCGCCGAACACCAGCTGCTGGCGGCCAACGCCAATATCGGTGCGGCACGCGCGGCGTTCTTCCCGAGCATCTCGCTGACCGGCAGCATCGGCAGTGGTTCGAGCGAACTGTCCAACCTGTTCGACAGCGGTACGCGCGTGTGGAGCTTCCTGCCGAAGATCACGCTGCCGATCTTCCAGGGCGGCAAGCTGCGCGCCAACCTGGCCATCGCCAACGCGGATCGTGATATCGCTCTGGCGCAGTACGAGAAGTCGATCCAGGTGGGCTTCCGCGAAACCGCCGATGCGCTGGCGTTGAATGTCAGCCTGGACGAGCAGGTGCGTTCACAGCAGCGCCTGGTGGAAGCGGCCGAACAGGCCAACCGCCTGTCGCAGGCGCGCTACGACGCGGGCCTGGACAGCTTCGTGGCCCTGCTTGATGCGCGGCGTACCGCCTACAACGCACAACAGACCCAGCTGCAGGCGCAGCTGGCGCAGCAGGCCAACCGCATCACGCTGTACAAGGTGCTTGGCGGTGGCTGGCACGAGCGCAGCTGAAGGACAGCCGGCCAGCGGCCGGCTCTACCTTGATGATCGATGGTAGTGCCGGCCGCTGGCCGGCATTGTCATTTCAGGACCTGCTACACCGCTTCATCGTCGCGCCGCGCTGCATGGCAGGCGCGCACCCGCGCGAGCGCATCGCCGGCTTCGCGCGCCATCTGCTCGTACTCGGCGCGGATCTCTTCCAGGCGTGCCTCGTCCAGTTCTTCCAGATCGAGCAGCTCGTTGTTGGCCTCGGCGGTTGCCCGGATCAGCTCGTCCAGCTTGATCTGCATCGCGGCGGTGTCCGCGTTCTGCGTGTGCTGGATCAGGAACACCATCAGGAAGGTGATGATGGTGGTGCCGGTGTTGATCACCAGCTGCCAGGTGTCGTTGAAGCCGAACACCGGGCCACTGATGCCCCAGATCACCACGATCGCCACTGCAGCCAGGAAGGTCCACGGCGAGCCCGTGGCGGCCGCGGCCTTCTTGGCGATCGTATTGAACAGGTTTCGTGCTTTCATCGTCGTCGTCCCACTCAGGTGACGAGGATGATCGGCAGTGGCGCGTGGAGGCGCCGTGCAGCGGCCGTCAGGCGCGCATGCGTTGCAGTCGTGGCGCCTGCAGGCTGCGCACCGGGCTGCTCTGATAGACGTGCTGCCAGCAGAGGTCGACGAACTCGCGGGCCTGTGCTTCGCTCAGCCGCGGCATGATCTGCAGGGCGTACTGGGTCTGGAACATTTCGTCACGTTCGGCCTCGCTGGCGCGCGGCTGGGTGATCAGCGAATCACAGGCGAACTTGATCCACGGCACGTAGGAGCCGAACGAGTTGTGCGGCAGTGCGCCCTCGGCATGCTGGCGGCGCCAGTGGTCAAGCTCGGCGTCTACGTTGATGACCGGAGGAATGGTGGGGACTTCAGCGTGCATGACAATCCAGTTCGGTTGAGTGGAAAGGGAGTGGGGGTTCATCGGAGTGTGGCGTATCTGCCGGTGCATGCCGCGTCAGCGGGATGTGGAGCCGGTGTGGCGATTGCTGATCAGTTGCGCGTGCTCGACCGCCCCCATCTGCTCGGCCATGGTGGCCATCGCGTTGCACAGTCGCTCGTGATCGCGTGGCTGGCCGCGCACCAGTTCCAGCTGCAGGCCCTGGTAGGCACTCCAGAACGACGCACTGCGCCGGTGCAGCGCGAAGTGCTGCTGCAGGCGTTCGCGGATGGATTCGAGGATCGGGTCGGGCGTAGGTCGTACGGCGTGCGCGCACATGGCTGGCTCCGCCGGGGAAACGAGCCCCGGTAACCCCACCCTAGGCGTGTCAGCCGGGTGGGGTGTTACCGCAGTGTGTGCACGCAGTCCAGCTGACTGTGCGCGCGGTCACGGCAATGGCCGCAAACGCTGTCCGCACTAAGAGGTGGCGGCACTGAAGCGTTCATTAAACGGGTTCAACGGATGACGGTGTGTGGCTCATTCACCGATGTCTTCGTTCCAGATGTCCGGATGGCGGCTGATGAAATCGCCGAGCAGGTCGACGCATTCCTGGTTGTCGAGGTCGATCACGTTGACGCCGTTTTCCCGCAACCAGTGGATGCCGCCCTGGAAGGTGCGCGATTCGCCCACCACCACGGTGCCGATGTTGAACTGGCGCACCAGGCCAGAGCAGTACCAGCACGGTGCCAGGGTGGTGACCATGATCGTGTCCTGGTAACGGCGCTGGCGGCCGGCCTTGCGGAACGCATCGGTCTCGCCGTGCACCGACGGGTCGCCTTCCTGCACGCGGCGGTTGTGGCCGCAGCCAAGCAGGCGGCCGTCGTTGTGGTACAGGGCCGCGCCGATCGGCACGCCGCCCTCGGCCAGGCCCTGGCGGGCTTCGGCGATGGCGGTCTGCAGCAGGGCCTGGTAGTCGGGCGTGGTGATCATGCGGGGCTCCGGTAAGTCGTGGCCCGCCATGATACGGGCAGGGGGTGCCGCTGGCCCCCGGCGGTGCGATAATCGGGGCCATGAGCGAATCCCCCTACAAAGCCGGTACCACCCATTTCGGGTTCCGCGACGTCGCCGCCAAGGACAAGCAGAAGCTGGTCGGCCAAGTGTTCACCTCGGTCGCGCGCAACTACGACCTGATGAACGACCTGATGAGCCTGGGCGTGCACCGGGCGTGGAAGCGCTACTACGTGGCCACCGCGCAGGTGAAGCCGGGCGACCGCGTGCTCGACCTGGCCGGCGGCACCGGCGACATCGCCGCCCTGCTGAAGGAGCGCGTCGGCGCCGAGGGCTCGGTGGTGCTGGGCGACATCAACGCCGGCATGCTGTCGGTCGGCCGTGACCGCCTGACCAACCGCGGCCTGGTGCTCGGCCTGGACTACGTGCAGTGCAACGCCGAAGCCCTGCCGTTCCCGGACAACAGCTTCGATCTGGTCACCATTGCCTTCGGCCTGCGCAACGTCACCGACAAGGACGCCGGCCTGCGCGAGATGTACCGCGTGCTGAAGGTGGGCGGCCAGGCCCGTGTGCTGGAGTTCTCCGAAGTCACCGCGGACTGGTTCAAGCCCATCTACGACTTCCACTCGTTCAAGATCCTGCCGAAGCTGGGCAAGCTGTTCGCCAACGATTCGGACAGCTACCAGTACCTGGCCGAGAGCATCCGCAAGCACCCGCCGCAGGACGAACTGAAGGCGATGATGGCGCAGGCCGGCTTCGAGCGCTGCCACTACAAGAACCTGACCGGCGGCATCGTCTCGATCCACTCCGGCTACAAGCTGTAAG
The DNA here is from genome assembly GCF_049384845.1 of Stenotrophomonas sp. CASM101. Taxonomy (NCBI): domain Bacteria; kingdom Pseudomonadati; phylum Pseudomonadota; class Gammaproteobacteria; order Lysobacterales; family Lysobacteraceae; genus Stenotrophomonas; species Stenotrophomonas sp. CASM101. The sequence goes on from NZ_JBMRFR010000007.1 coordinate 146,238, forward strand.
CCCGGTGTCCGGGTAGTGCCGGCCGCTGGCCGGCATCCCCGTGCCCGGTCGTCGTCCGTGCGGATGCCGGCCAGCGGCCGGCACTACCGGTCTGTGGGCCGCCATTACCCCGCACCGCGCAACGCCTGCGCGGCCGGAGGGAGTTACCATTGGGGTTTGATCCCCGTAACGGTCCCGATTCATGCGTAATCCGCTGATGCTCCTTCCGCTGGCCGTGGCCCTGGCCGCCGGCTGCTCCCAGGAGGCGGCCGCGCCCGCCGCCGCCCCGACTGCCGCAAAGGCCCCTGCCGCCCCCGTGAACGCCGAGAACCGCAGCCACGACGAAAGCTCGTACGCCGAGCCGGACAAGGTCGTCATCAAGGACATCGCGCTGGATCTGAAGCTGGACTTCGACCAGAAGCAGATCGGCGGCACCGCCACCTACACCCTGGAATGGAAGCAGAAGGACGCCAGGCAGCTGGTGCTCGACACCCGCGAGCTGACCGTGTCCAAGGTCGAGGCCGTCGCCGCCGATGGCGCGCGCAGCCCGCTGAAGTTCGAGCTGGCCGCCGCTGACAAGGTGTTCGGCAGCAAGCTGACCATCGAGGCCCCGGAACAGCCGGCCAAGGTGGAAGTGAGCTACCACACCGCACCGACCGCCTCGGGCCTGCAGTGGCTGGCGCCGTCGATGACCGAGGGCAAGAAGCTGCCCTTCATGTTCAGCCAGTCGCAGGCCATCCACGCCCGTTCGTGGGTGCCGCTGCAGGACACCCCGAGCGTGCGTTTCACCTACAGCGCGCACGTGGTCTCGCGCCCGGACGTGATGGTGCTGATGAGCGCCGACAACGATCCGAAGGCCGCGCGTGACGGTGACTACACCTTCAAGATGCCGCAGCCGATTCCGTCCTACCTGCTGGCCATCGCGGCCGGCGACCTGGTGTTCGAGCCGATCTCCGGCCGCTCCGGCGTCTGGGCCGAGCCGACCATGGTCAACAAGGCCGCCAAGGAATTCGAGGACACCGAGAAGATGATCGGTGCCGCCGAGAAGCTGTACGGCGAATACCGCTGGGGCCGCTACGACATGCTGGTGCTGCCGCCGTCGTTCCCGTTCGGCGGCATGGAGAACCCGCGCCTGACCTTCGCCACCCCGACCGTGATCGTCGGCGACAAGTCGCTGGTCTCGCTGGTCGCCCATGAACTGGCGCACAGCTGGTCGGGCAACCTGGTGACCAACGCCAGCTGGAAGGACATCTGGCTCAATGAAGGCTTCACTACCTACGTCCAGGGCCGCATCACCGAAGCCCTGTACGGCAAGGAGATGGCCGAGATGGAGAAGCAGATCGACCAGACCGACCTGCTGGCCGAAGTGAAGGACATGAGCCCGGCCGACCAGGCGCTGGCGCTGCCGCCGCTGAACGAGCGCGACCCCGACGAAGCGCTCAGCCAGGTCGCCTACGTCAAGGGTGCATGGTTCCTGGAGTTCCTGGAGCAGCGCTTCGGCCGCGAGACCTTCGATCCGTTCCTGCGCGGCTGGTTCGATGACCATGCTTTCCAGAGCGCGAACACCGACCAGTTCGTCGACTACATGAAGAAGAACCTGCTGCCGAAGAATCCGTCGGCAGTGACCGAGGCCGAACTGAAGGCATGGCTGGACGAGCCGGGTATCCCGGCGTTCGCGGCCAAGGCGCAGTCGCGCAACTTCAGCAGCGTCGATACCGCACGCATCGCCTTTGCCAGCGCCGGCACCGTGCCCAGCAGCCAGGTCATCGCCGACTGGAGCACCCAGGAATGGGTGCGCTTCATCGACGGCCTGGGCGCGACCCAGCCGCTGGACAAGCTGGCCACGCTGGACAAGGCCTTCCACTTCACCGGCACCCCGAATGGCGAAATCGCCATGCGCTGGTACCCGCTGGCGATCCGCAGCGGCTACGAGCAGGCCAATGAAGGCGCGGCGGCATTCATCGAGCGCGTCGGCCGTCGCAAGCTGATCCTGCCGATCTACGCCGAACTGGTGAAGACCCCGAAGGGGCTGGAGCTGGCCAAGCAGGCCTTCGAAAAGGCCAAGCCGGGCTACCACCCGATCACCACCGCCTCGGTCCAGGACATGCTGGCCAAGGCTGAAGCCAAGTAAGCGGTAGTGCCGGCCGCTGGCCGGCAACCGGTCACTGCTTCACCACCAACGGCGGGGAAACCCGCCGTTGGTGTATCCGCTTTTCGCTGCCGATAGAATCGGGATGCACTCGCAAAGGACCTCCGCCATGAAACGACTGATCCTGCTCACCGCCTGCACGCTGGCGCTGGCCGCCTGCAGCAACCCCGAGGAAGAACGCAAGGCGCAGGAAGCCGCCGCAGCCGCCGTGCAGGCGCAGAAGGAGGCCAAGGCCGAAGACGTGGCCAAGCAGTACGACATGGCCGTGGCCGCGCAGGACTGGGAGCGCGCGCGCCTGCACGGCGCCTCGCTGCTGGACCAGTACAAGGACACCGCGGCCGCCGAGCGCATCGCCGCAGGCTTCGACGAGGTCAAGGCCAAGGGCGATGCCGCGCGCGACCTGCGCCGCATGCAGGCGCTGTGGCAGTACAACCAGATCCCGGTGGGCAACAAGGGCAACCAGGTTTCGGCGCAGATCTACAGCAAGGAACGGGTGGACGTGGATGGCAGCGGCGCCAAGCCGGTGCAGCTGGTGTTCCGCGATCATCCGGAGTGGAAGCGGCATGCGTACCTGGTGCTGCAGGCCGGCGATTTCCGTTGCCCGCAGTGCACGGTGAAAGTGACCGTGGACGACGGCAAGCCGGTGTCGATGGCGGCGTGGCGCCCGAAGACCGATGAAGCCATCGCCCTGTTCATCACCGATCAGAAGGCGCTGTGGAAGCTGGCGCGCAAGGGCAAATCGATCAGCATCGAGTTCCCGGTCAAGGCCGGTGGCACCCGCACCGCTGTGTTCGAAACCGGTGGCGTCGACGCCAGCCGCATGCCGCAGTGGTGGCAGTGATCGTTGCGGCGGGCAGCGCCGTGCACGCGTTGTCCGCGATCCGGCACTGGGTGTTCGACATGGATGGCACGCTGACCGTCGCCGTGCATGATTTCGCCGCGATCCGCCGCGCGCTGGAGATCGCGGCCGAGGAAGACATCCTTGACCATATTGCGGCCTTGCCGGACGCACCGGCGCAGGCCAAGCGCGCGTGGCTGCTGGATCATGAGCGCGCGCTGGCCGAGGACGCACTGCCGGCACCGGGTGCGCTGAAGCTGCTGCGCGCGTTGTCGGCGGCAGGCTGCCGGCTCGGCATCCTGACCCGCAATGATCATGCGCTGGCGAAGCTGACCTTGGACGCGATCGGGGTCGGGGCGTTGTTCGACGATGCCGACATCATCGGCCGCGATGAAGCGGTGCCCAAACCCTCACCGGATGGCCTGCAGCAGCATCTGCGGCGTTGGGGGATCGGGGCTGCGGAGGCAGTGATGGTCGGTGACCACGCCTACGACCTGGAGTGCGGCCGTGCCGCAGGCACGCACACCGTGCTGGTCAATCTGCCGGAAAATCCGTGGCCGGGCCGTGCCGACTGGCATTTCGCCGATTGCCGCGCCTTGTTGGCTGCCTGGCAGGGCGCCTGATGATGTAGAGCCGAGCCCACGCTCGGCTGCTCTCCGGTCAGATCGCGCTGGCGCGCGCAAGCCGAGCATGGCTCGGCTCTACAGGAATCAAACAGTGTGTCGACCAAGGTCGACACCTACCAACAGCATTCCCAGCAGCGCATCGGGTGGAAAGCCCCCTTGTTGTTCAAGGGGCGCGCCGAAGGCGCGGGGATAAGGTGGAATGCGCGAGCAATTTGGTTACGCGCTAAGCGCGTAGCCAAATTGCTGCTTGAACTGCTCGTTGAACTCATCGAAAGTGAAGCGCTGGTTCTGCGTGCCCGGGTGTTCGACCTTCAGCGCGCCCATCAGGTTGCCCATGCGGCCGATGGTCAGCCAGTCGTAGCCCTTCTGGATGCCGTAGATCAGGCCGGCGCGGAAGGCGTCGCCACAGCCGGTCGGGTCGACCACGCGGCGCTCGTGCGCCGGCGGGATGTCGTAGCTCTTTTCCGGGGTGTGGATGACCGCACCCTTCGGGCCACGGGTGGTGATGTAGGCCTTGACCCGGCTGACGATCTCCTTTTCGTCCCAGCCGGTGCGCTCCTGCAGCAGGTTCGACTCGTAGTCGTTGACCACCACGTAGTCGGCCTGATCGATGAACGCGCGCAGCTCCGGGCCGTTGAACAGCGGCATGGCCTGGCCCGGGTCGAAGATGAACGGGATGCCGTCCTCGTGGAATTCCTGCGCGTTCTGGATCATGCCTTCGCGGCCGTCCGGGCCGACCAGGCCCAGGGTCACGCCCGGCACGCCACGCACGTGGTTCTCGTAGGAACGCATCATCGCGCCCGGGTGGAAGGCGGTGATCTGGTTGTTGTCGTGATCGGTGGTGATGAACGCCTGCGGGGTGAACAGCTCATCGATCACGCGCACGCGCGACAGGTCGATGCCCAGGCCTTCGAAGTACTCGCGGTACGGGCCGAAGTCCGATCCCACCGTGCCCATCGGGATCGGCTGGCCACCCAGCAGGTGCAGGTTGTAGGCGATGTTGCCGGCGCAGCCGCCGAACTCGCGGCGCATGCGTGGGACCAGGAACGACACGTTCAGGATGTGCACCTTGTCCGGCAGGATGTGATTCTTGAACTGGTCCGGGAACACCATGATGGTGTCGAAGGCAAGAGAACCACAGATCAGAGCGGACATCGATGTAAGCCTATGCGGTGAATTTTGGGGTGGGCCGGCCCGGTTCAGCGGGCAAGCAAACGGCGCCCTTGGGCGCCCGACGGCGCAAAGGTTACCCGCTGGTGCCGCTCAGGGCCAGAACCGGGTGAGACCTGATCAGGCCGAAAGCCTGTGAAGACGCGGGTTCAGCTAGTTTTTTCCTTGCTCGGCGGCAGGCGGGTTGCTAGGCTTGTCGGCCTCGATTTCTGCCCATTTTTTCGCCATCCCGCGGCGGGCACGACACCCCTCAGGACTCCTTCCTCAGATGTTCAAGAAACTCCGTGGCATGTTCTCCAACGACCTGTCCATCGACCTGGGCACGGCCAACACCCTCATCTACGTGCGCGGGCAGGGGATCGTACTGAACGAGCCATCGGTCGTGGCCGTGCGCCAGGACCGTGCCATCGGTGGCACCCGCTCGGTGGCAGCCGTAGGCGCCGAAGCCAAGCAGATGCTCGGCCGTACCCCGGGCCACATCACCACCATCCGCCCGATGAAGGACGGCGTCATCGCCGACTTCACCTACACCGAGGCGATGCTCAAGCACTTCATCAAGAAGGTGCACAAGTCGCGCGTGCTGCGCCCGAGCCCGCGCGTGCTGGTCTGCGTGCCGGCCGGTTCGACCCAGGTCGAGCGCCGCGCGATCAAGGAATCGGCCGAGGAAGCCGGTGCCCGTGACGTGTTCCTGATCGAAGAGCCGATGGCCGCCGCGATCGGCGCCGGCATGCCGGTCACCGAAGCCCGTGGCTCGATGGTCATCGACATCGGCGGCGGCACCACCGAAGTGGCGGTGATCTCGCTCAACGGCATCGTCTATTCGGCCTCGGTCCGCATCGGCGGCGACCGCTTCGACGAGTCCATCACCAACTACGTGCGCCGCAACCACGGCATGCTGATCGGTGAAGCCACCGCCGAGCGCATCAAGGTCGAGCTGGGCTGCGCCTACCCGCAGGCGGAAGTGATCGAGATGGAAATCTCCGGCCGCAACCTCGCCGAGGGCGTGCCGAAGATGATCAAGATCAGCTCCAACGAGGTGCTCGAGGCCCTGCACGAACCGCTGTCGGGCATCGTCAGCGCGGTGAAGCTGGCGCTGGAGCAGACCCCGCCGGAACTGTGCGCCGACGTCGCCGAGCGCGGCATCGTGCTGACCGGTGGCGGCGCCCTGCTGCGCGACCTGGACCGCCTGATCTCCGAGGAAACCGGCCTGCACGTGCAGGTTGCCGACGATCCGCTGACCTGCGTGGCCCGCGGCGGCGGTCGTGCGCTGGAGCTGGTGGACATGCACGGCAACGAGTTCTTTGCGCCGGAATAAGCCGTCCCGGCCGTTCCTGCCCGCCGCGCCCTTCCGGGGTGCGGCCCGCCGTGATGGCGGGCCGGCACCGGCGGGGCGCCCGCGTGTTTCCCTTCCGCCTTCTGCCAGTTGAATCGTTGCCGTGCCGCCCTACGCCGGTCCTCCCGTCGCCTCCCGATCCGGTGATGCCGCCAGCCCCCTGCGGTTGCTGGCCTATCTCGCGTTGGCCATCACGCTGATCGTGCTCGATGACCAGGCCGGCTGGCTGGCGCGCCTGCGCGAGCAGGCCAACAGCCTGGTGCAGCCGGTCTGGGCACTGGCCGGCCTGCCCGGCAAGCTCGGCAACCAGGTCAAGGATTCTGCCGCCAGCCACAGCCAGCTGGTCGCCGAGAACCGCGAACTGCGCAACCAGCTGCTGCTGGCCAACGCGCGCCTGACCCGCCTGCAGACCGCCGCACTGGACAATGCCCAGCTGCGCGAACTGCTGAACGTGGCCGAGCGCAGTGGCCTGGACGTGCAGCTGGCGCCGATCCTGGACATCGACCTGGACCCGGTCAAACAGCGCCTGGTACTCGATGCCGGCAGCCGCGAGGGCGTGCATGTCGGCCAGGCGGTGATCGACGCCGGCGGCCTGATGGGCCAGGTGATCAGCGTCACCGGCGGCACCTCTACCGTGCTGCTGCTGACCGACCCTGACCATGCCGTGCCGGTCACCGTGGCCCGCAACGGCGTTCGCCTGATCGTCTATGGCCGCGGCGACACGCTGGAACTGCGCGATATTCCGCTCAGCGCCGGGGTGGAAGTGGGCGATGAGATCGTCACCTCCGGTCTTGGCGGTCGTTTCCCGGCCGGCTTCCCGGTCGGCACCATCACCGGCCTGCGACCGGACGACACCCATGCGTTCCTGGTCGGCGAACTGAAGCCGGCGGCGCAGCTCGACCGCGGCCGCGACGTGCTGCTGCTGCGCCCGGGCGCGGCGATCCGCATTCCGCCGGAGCTGCGCCTGCAGCTGGAAGAAACCGCCCCGGGTGGCCCGGCCACCGGCGCCACCGTGCCCGTGGGAACCGCGCCAGCGGCAACGACGCCAGCTCCGGTCAGCGCCCCGGTAGTGCCGGCCGCTGGCCGGCAACAGCCCTCGTCGCAAACGAGGTCTGTTGCCCCCGCATCCTCCCCTGATCCTGCTGCCCCGGTAGTGCCGGCCGCTGGCCGGCAACCGACCACGCCGGAGGCGCAGCGATGAGCCGCCTGCGCGACAAGCCATGGGTGCTGCCGGCCAGCCTGGTGGTGGCGCTGCTGCTGGGCCTGCTGCCGTTGCCGGCGCTGCTGCAGCCGCTGCGCCCGTACTGGCTGGCGCTGGTGCTGGCGTACTGGGTCATCGAAGCGCCCGAGCGCGTCGGCCTGGGCATCGCCTTCGCCAGCGGCGTCATCGCCGACCTGCTGTACGGCGGTGTCCTCGGCGAGCAGGCACTGCGGCTGGTGATGCTGGCTTTCATCCTGCAGCGCTTCCGCGCGCGCATCCGCTTCTTCCCGATGTCGCAGCAGATGCTGGCCATCGGCGGCCTGCTGTTCAACGACCGCATCGTCAGCGCACTGGTGCACATCCTGGTGGGCGAACCGACCCTGCCGTGGTCGTACTGGTGGGCCCCGCTGCTGGGCATGGGCCTGTGGCCGCTGGTGTTCGTGCTGCTGGACGCGGTGCGCTTCGGCAAGCGCGGGCGCTGAGCCATGATTCCGCGCCGCCAGGTCAAGAATCCACACGCCGAAGCCGAGCAGTTCCGCCGTCGCGCGGCGCTCGGTTTCCTGGGCGTGCTGGTCTGCCTGCTGGGGCTGGGCGGCTGGTACTTCAAGCTGCAGGTGCTGGACCACGACGTCTATGCCACGCGCTCGGAAGCCAACCGCATCAAGCCGCGGCCGGTGGTGCCCGGGCGCGGCATGATCTACGACCGCAATGGCCGCCTGCTGGCCGAGAACGTGCCGGCGTTCCGCCTGGACGTGACCCCGGACAAGGTCAAGGACATGGACGCCACCCTGGAAGGGCTGGCGAAGATCATCAGCATCAGCCCGGAAGAGCTGGAAGCGTTCAACAAGTCGCGCAAGGCGCGCCGCAAGTTCCTGCCGGTCACGCTGAAGCTGCGCATGAGCGACGAGGAGATGGCGCGCTTTGCCGTCGACCGCTGGCGTTTCCCGGGGGTCGAGCTGGAACCCTACCTGACCCGGCGCTACCCGTATGGCGATCTGTTCGCGCACATCATCGGCTACGTCGGTCGCGTCGATGACAAGGATCTGGAAATCCTCGGCGAAGGTAATGCCGCGCTGACCCACATCGGCAAATCCGGCCTGGAGCGCTATTACGAGCAGCAGCTGCGTGGCCGGGTCGGCTATGAACAGGTCGAGACCAACGTGCAGGGCCGCGCGATCCGCACCATCGGCCGGGTGGCCGCGCAGTCCGGTGCGGACCTGCGGCTGTCGATCGACGCCGACCTGCAGCGCGCGATGGTGGCTGCCTTCGGCGACCAGGAAGGCTCGGCGGTGGCGATGGACCCGCGTACCGGCGAAGTGCTGGCGATGGTCAGCCTGCCGTCCTACGACCCCAACCTGTTCGTCAACGGCATTTCCCATGCCGACTTCAAGGCATTGAACGAAAACCCGTCGCGGCCGCAGTTCAACCGCCTGGTGCTCGGTGGCGTCGCCCCCGGTTCCACGCTGAAACCCCTGATCGGCCTGGCCGGCCTGGATTCGGGCGTGCGCCGCCCGGAAGACAAGGTGCTGTCCACCGGCATGTTCTACCTGCCCGGCACTTCACGTGGCTGGGGTGATGCGCATCGCGGCGGCCACGGCTGGACCGACCTGCGCAAGTCGATCGCCGAATCGGTCAATACCTATTACTACAAGCTGGCGCTGGACCTGGGCATCGAGCGCTTCGACCATTACATGGAGTACTACGGCTTCGGCCAGCCGACCGGCATCGACCTCACCGGCGAAATCGGCGGCATCCTGCCGTCGCCGGCCTACAAGCGGAAGACCCGCAAGGAAGCCTGGTTCCCGGGCGACACGGTCAACATCAGCATCGGCCAGGGCGACTGGAAGGTCACCCCGCTGCAGCTGGCGCGCGGCGTCAGCGCGCTGGCCGACGGCCAGCTGCGCACCCCGCACCTGGTGATCCAGCAGCGCGAAGGATTCGACAGCGACTGGACGGCAATGCCGGCCGGCGAAAGCAAGCCGATCAGCCCCAACCCCAACAACGTGCAGGCCGTGCGCGAGGGCATGATGGCGACCATGCGGCCCGGCGGCAGCGGCTGGCGCGTGGCGGTGGGTGCGCCGTACGTGATGGCCGGCAAGACCGGTACCGCACAGGTCATCAGCCGCAAGGGCACTGCTGCAGTGAACCCGAAGAGCCTGCCGATGCACCTGCGCCACCGCGCGCTGTTCGTTGGCTTCGCGCCGGTCGAAAACCCGGTGATCGCGATTGCGGTGGCGGTGGAAGGCGGTGGCTACGGTGGTTCAGCCGCGGCGCCGATCGCCCGCAAGGTGTTCGATGCCTACCTGCTGGGCAAGATGCCCGAAGGCATGCAGCCTCTGGACAGCGAGCGCGGCACCACTGCCATCGGCGCCACCGCGTTCGACAACGAAGACGCGAGCGCGCGCCAGGCCGGCGACCTTGCCGCTGCACAGGTGGGAGAACATCCGGTGCTGATCGGCGTGCCTGCACCGGCGCCTGCACCCGCGCCGCAGCCGGATGCGCAGGCCGCCGCGTTGCCGGCCACGCCACGGCCGACCCCTGCGGAGCCCGCACGATGAGAGTGTTCCTGCGTTGGGCCGGCGACATGCTGCGCCGCTTCTTCAGTACGCTGGACTGGGTGCTGTGCCTGGCCCTCGGCGCGCTGATGGTGATCGGCCTGGCGACCCTGAAGAGTGCCGGAGGCGACAGCCTGGTGATGGCCCAGGGCGCGCGCTTCGCGGTGGGCATGGCGGCGCTGTGGGGCATCTCGCGCGTGCCTATCCTGCGCATCCGCTCGGCCACGCCGATGATCTATGCGATCTCGATGATTCCGTTGCTGGCGGTGTTCGTGCTCGGCACCGGCAAGTACGGCCGGCAGTGGCTGGACCTGAAGTTCTTCTACCTGCAGCCGGCCGAGCTGCTGAAGGTGAGCCTGCCGATGATGGTGGCCTGGTACCTGCACAGGATGCCGCTGCCACCGCGCTTCAATACCGTGCTCGTGGCCTTGGTCATCATCGGCGTACCGACCGGCCTGGTGATGCTGCAGCCGGACTTCGGCACCGGTGTGCTGATCGCCGCCAGTGGCGTGTTCGTGCTGCTGCTGGCAGGCCTGCCGTGGTGGTGGGTCGGGCTGGGCGTAGGCGGCGTGGCCGCGGTCGCGCCGGTGGCCTGGTTCTGGCTGCTGCGGCCGTACCAGAAGGACCGCATCATGATGTTCCTGGACCCGGAAATGGACGCGCTTGGCGCCGGCTGGAACATCATCCAGTCGAAGATCGCGATCGGTTCCGGGGGCTTCGATGGCAAGGGCTGGGGCGAGGGCTCGCAGTCGCACCTGAACTTCATTCCCGAGCAGACCACCGACTTCGCGTTCTCGGTGCTGAGCGAGGAATTCGGCTGGATCGGCGTGGCCACCGTGCTGGCGCTGTACCTGCTGGTGATCGGGCGTTGCCTGTGGATTGCCAGCCAATCGCGCGATTCCTATTCGCGCCTGCTTGCCGGGGCCACCGGACTGGCGTTCTTCGTCTACGTACTGGTCAACGGCGGGATGATTTCCGGCCTGCTGCCGGTGGTGGGCGTGCCTATGCCGCTGATCAGTTACGGCGGTACCTCGGCGGTGTCACTGCTGGCCGGCTTCGGCCTGGTGATGGCGGTGCGCAGCCACAACCCGGTGCACGGCGGCTACGGCTAGCCGCCGCGCTTCCTGCTCCTGATTCTTGTAGAGCCGAGCCATGCTCGGCTGCTTCTGCTGTATGAAAGGTAGTCGAGCATGGCTCGACTCTACAAATGCGGCGCCGCGCTGACAGCTTCACGCAAGCACGCATTGCTACCGTGGCCGTGTGGAATGGAAACGACTGCTTGGCGGCTGCCGTGAGGCGGTGCGCACGATCGATCTGCCGTTGCTGGTTGCGTTGTTGATCCTGATGGGCGTCGGCCTGGCGGTGCTGCACAGCGTGTCCGGCCCCGTGGCCGGGCAGGCGGCGCGCTTTGCCGGTGGCCTGGTGGCGATGTGGCTGCTGTCGCGTGTTTCGCTGCTGCGCCTGCGGGCGTGGACACCAGCGTTGTATGCGTTGTCGATGCTGCCGCTGATGGCGGTCTACGTGGTCGGCACCGGCAAATACGGGCAGCGCTGGCTCAACCTCGGCGTGTTCTACCTGCAACCGTCCGAACTGCTCAAGCTCAGCCTGCCGCTGATGATGGCCTGGTACCTGCATCGCCAACCGCTGCCGCCGTCGCCACGCACGGTACTGACGGCTGCGGTGCTGATCGGCATGCCTGCAGTACTGATCCTGATGCAGCCCAACCTCGGTACCGCAACGCTGGTCACCGCCAGCGGCGTGTTCGCCTTGTTGCTGGCGGGCCTGCACTGGGGATGGGTGGCGACCGGGGCAACAGGGCTTGCGGTGGCCGCACCCCTGGCATGGTTCGGTCTGTTGCGTCAGTACCAGAAGGATCGCGTGCTGACCTTCCTCGATCCGGCGGCAGACCCGCTCGGCACCGGCTGGAACATCCTGCAGTCACGCATCGCGATTGGTTCCGGTGGCTGGCAGGGTCGTGGCTGGGGGCAGGGCACCCAGGCCACGCTGGATTTCCTGCCCGAATACACCACCGACTTCGCGTTTTCGGTACTGGCCGAAGAGTTCGGCTGGATCGGCGTGGCGACGCTGTTCGCGCTGTACCTGTTCGTGGTCGGCCGCTGCCTGTGGATCGCGGTGCACGCCCGCGATACGCACGCACGGTTGCTGGCCGGCAGCCTGGGCTTGGCGTTCTTCGTGTACGTACTGGTGAACGGCGGGATGATTTCCGGCCTGCTGCCGGTGGTGGGCATTCCGATGCCGTTGATCAGTTATGGCGGTACCTCGGCGGTGTCGCTGCTGGCGGGTATCGGGCTGGTGATGGCGGTGCGCGGGCACCGACCCGTGCACGGGGGATAGGGTTTCCAGCCAACGGCGCAGCCCCTCGTGGATGACCGCGCAAAGCAGTTCATGGGTGGGGCCGGGTAGATGGGCCGCGCAGGGGACGCTGCAAGTACATCCATGTAAGCTCGGTCGCCGCATCCATGCGGCTCACGCCCCTGCGCAGCCCATCTACCCGGCCACGGACAGGTTCCGTGCGCGTCTCCCCCGGAGAAGAAAAAGAAGATCAAAAGCAAAGGCGGCCTGGCGGGTCGCTTCATTGCCTTGTGTAGAGCCGATCCATGCTCGGGTCACGAGCAAGCGCAGCGTCGCGATCTTTTGATCTTCTTTTTCTTCTCCGTGGGTGGCAGACCTCCGAAATCTGTCAGAGGCCGGTCGGGTTGGGTACGCGGGGGTGTCAGCCGCATGGAAGCGGCTGCCAAGCCTCCAGGGAGGGATTCACGGCGTCCCCCGCGCACCCAACCCGACCGGCCCACCCGCGGCTTCTCCTTTCCGCGACCACCCAGACACCGCCCACGAGGGGCTGCGCCGATGGCTGGAAACTTCCTGACTCTGCGCAACGCCGGTTATGGAAGCGTTCTCACAACGCTGCACGACAGCACACCCGCTGACCAAAGTCCGCAAAAAACGTTAGCTGGTTCACACTTTTACGCCGCGTTGATCTTGATCAATGGACTTGTCGTAATCGGCCTGCACAATGGCGGCCCGTTCGGCACGGCGCGCCGTCAATCGTTGCAGCGCGAGGGGGCGTCGGGCGGGAGCAGTACTGATCCAACCGATACAGGGAGCGCGGGGCACTGCCACTGGGGAGCGGCAGCCGCGCAGGTATCGACCGGATCCGGTCGCCGGTTGCGTCTGCGGGGATGGGGACGCAACCGGCCACCTCTATCTGAATGGGGAAGCCCGATCACGACGTCTTCACATTTCCCGCTGAACGGGGCAAATCGTTGTGATTCATGGTGTTAGGGGTTTTAATTCATCCATGACCTGCTAACCTGCGACGATGATTCGACGCACTCTGGCCTGCATGCTCACCCTCGGCCTGGTCGCCTGCGCGACCCAGCCGAAGTCTCCACCGTCTTCACCGCAGGCCAGCAGCACGCCGCGCCAGCCGTCCGCCAAGGCCCATGGTCCGGCCGAGGCCGCGCCTGAAGCCGCTGCCGCCACCGCACCGCCGGTCGATCTCACCCCGGTGCCGTTCGAGGTTGCACGGGCCCGCTTCATTGCCGATACCGCCAAGCGCTATGGCTTGAAGCCGGAGCAGATCAGCAGCGTGCTCGACCAGGCGCAGGTGCGCCAGCCGATCATCGCCGCCATGTCGCGTCCGGCCGAACGGGTCAAACCGTGGAACGAATACCGGCCGATGTTCATCAGCAAGGCACGCATCGATGGCGGCCGCGCGTTCCTGGCCCAGCATCGTGCCGAACTGGATCGCGTGCAGCAGCGCACCGGCGTGCCGGCCGAGGTGATCGTGGCGATCATCGGCGTGGAGACCAGTTACGGGAAAAATGCCGGCAACCACCGCGTGCTCGATGCGCTGTACACGCTGGCGTTCTACTACCCGCGCAGTGGCGACCCGGCCAAGCTGGAACGCGAAGTGCGCCGCGAGCTGTTCTTCCGCGATGAGCTGGCCAAGCTGTTCGAGCTGGGCCGTGAGGAAAAGCTGGACATCACCACGCTCAAGGGCAGCTATGCCGGTGCGATGGGCATGGGCCAGTTCATGCCGTCCAGCTATCTCGATTACGCCGTGGACGGTAATGGCGATGGCCGTCGCGACCTGTTCACCAGCTACGACGATGTGTTCTCGTCCATCGCCAATTATTTCGTGAAGAAGGGCGGCTGGGTCCGTGGTGGCCAGGTGGCCGTACCGGCCACGCTGGCGCCGGGTCGCGAGGAGTTCAACCCGACCGAATGGATGCCGACCTGGTCGCTGGCCGACCTGGCCCAGCGCGGCTACCAGCCCAGCGCTGCGGTGCAGCCGGGCGCCACCGCAACGCCGATCACGCTTGAGGGCAGCACCGGCAAGCAGTACTGGCTGGGCTTCCAGAACTACTACGCGATCACCCGCTACAACCTCTCGAAGATGTACGCGATGGCCGTGTTCCAGTTGTCGCAGGCCATCGCCGGACAGGAGCTGCCCCCGGCATGAACATCAGATGGCTGGTCCCGAGCTTGATCGTCCTCGCGCTGGCTGCCTGCAGCAGTGCGCCGAAGAAGCCGGCCACGGCCGGCCACGGTGGCAAGCCCAGCGGCACGGTGGTGCAGGGTCGGGGCTCGCGCCCGGCGCATTGCCCGGAAGGCTCGCCCTATGCCGCGGCCAAGGAAGACCCGAACACGCGCGGCAACTACACCGCCGGGGGGCTGTACAAGCCAGGCGTGCGCGACAGCACCCCGGACTACATTCCCAACGTCGCCTGCATTCCCGAGCCGGAAGTGACCGCCGAAGAGCGTTCGGCCATCGGCAACAAGTCGCCGTACGTGGTGCTGGGCAAGTCGTACAAGGTGCTCGACGACACCCGCAACTATGTCGAGCGCGGTACCGCGTCGTACTACGGCGCCAAGTTCCACGGCCGCCTGACCTCCAACCGCGAGGTCTACGACATGTACCAGTTCACCGCCGCGCACAAGACGCTGCCGCTGCCCAGCTTCGCCCGTGTGACCAACCTGGACAACGGCGAGTCGGTGATCGTGCGCGTCAACGACCGTGGCCCGTTCCATGATGGCCGTGTGGTCGACCTCAGTTATGCCGCCGCAGTGCGGCTGGGCATCACCCAGCGCGGTACCGGCAATGTGGAGGTGCGCGCGTTGCAGCCGGGCGAGGGCAACCTGCTGGCGCAGAAGCCGTCGCGCCGCGAGCGCCGTGCCGCCGAAACGGCTGTCGCGGCGGCCAGTACGCGCCCGGTAACGGCTGCGCGTGCCACCGCCGACAGCGACATCGATCGCCTGGTCAAGCGCCTTCCGGCCGACGCCACGCCTGCGCGTGGCCAGCCGGCCACCACACAGGGCGTGGCCAGCGCGGTGCCGGACGTGGCGGTCAGCAGCCTGCCGCCGAGCGCACCGCCGGTGCGCAGCCCCACAATGGCGCCGGTTGCAGTCGCCAGCGCCGCGCCGCGCACGGTCGCGCCGGCCGCAGTGCGTACGGTGCCCGCCACCGCAGCGGCCCCCAGCCTGTCGCAGCAGGTGGTCGGCGCGGTGATGGTGCAGGTCGCCAGCTTCTCCAGCCGCGACAATGCCAACCGCGCGATGGGCCAGCTCAACGCGGCCGGCATTGTCGGCGCGACCATCAGCGACATCGCCGCCGGTGGCCGCACCCTGTTCCGGCTGCGCGTTCCCGCCAGCGACCATGCCAGTGCCGCGGAACTTGTCGGCCGCATCGCCGGTCTGGGCCTGGGTTCGCCGCAGATCGTCAAGGATTGACCCGCCTGGGCTGGTGCTGCCGGCCCAGGCTCGCCCGGCCTTACAATGGCCGCTTCGTTCCACCCTCCATTCCCGGCCGTCCCCTGGAGCCTGCTGTCCAATGAATTTCCGTTCCGCCGCCACCGCCCTGGCCGCCACCCTGGTGGTGGGCCTGGCTTCCGCCCAGACGCCGCTGCCGACCCCGGCCACGCCTGCGCCTGCCGCCGCCGCTGCCGCCCCGGCCACCGTTGCCACCCCCCCGGCGCCGGTGCCGAGCGTATCCAAGGCCTGGGTGCTGATGGACTACGCCACCGGCCAGGTGCTGGCTGGCGAAAACATCCACGAGCAGCTGGCCCCGGCCAGCATCACCAAGGTGATGACGTCCTACGTGGTTGCCGCCGAGGTCAAGAACGGCAAGGTCCGTGCGGATGACCAGGTGATGATGAGCGAGCGCGCATGGCGCGAAGGCGGCGCCGGCACCGATGGCAGCTACAGCGGCTTCCCGGTCAACCAGACCGCACGCCTGGAAGACATGGAAAAGGGCATGGCGATCCAGTCCGGCAATGACGCCGCGATCGCCCTGGCCGAGCATGTGGCCGGCAGCGAAGAAGCCTTCGCGTCGCTGATGAACAGCTACGCCGCCAAGATCGGCATGAAGAACTCGCACTTCGTCAACGCCCACGGCCTGACCGCCGAAGGCCACCACAGCACCGCCTATGACCTGGCACTGCTGGGCCGCGCGATGGTGCGTGATTACCCGGAAACCTACGCGTACAACAAGATCAAGGAATTCCAGGTCGGCAACATCAAGCAGCCGAACCGCAACCTGCTGCTGTGGCGAGATGGCAGCGTCGACGGCATCAAGACCGGCCACACCTCCGAAGCCGGTTACTGCCTGATGAGTTCGGCGCAGCGCGGCGACCAGCGCCTGATCGCCGTGGTATTGGGTGGTGCGTCGGAAAAGCAGCGCGCTGATGACAGCCTGGCCCTGCTGAACTGGGGTTTCCGCTTCTTCGAGACCCACCGCCTGTACGAGCCGGGCAAGCCCGTGGCCGAGCACAAGGTCTGGAAGGGCACCGCCGACAAGGTGCAGCTGGGCGTGGCGCAGCCGATGCTGGTCAGCGTGCCGCGCGGCCGCTACAACGACCTGAAGCCGAGCATCGACGTGCCCAAGACCCTGGAGGCACCGTTCACTGCCGGCCAGCAGATCGGCACCGTGAAGGTCACGCTGGACGGCAAGGTCGTCGCCGAAGCGCCGCTGGTCGCCGTGGCTGCCGTCGAACAGGCCGGCTTCTTCAAGCGCCTGTGGGACAGCTTCTGGATGTGGTGGGAATCGGAATGATCCACGCCCCGGCGTGGTGAATGAAAAGGCCGGCGTATGCCGGCCTTTTCGTTTCGGGATGTCGGATGCGGATGGGGGGAGTGCCGGCCGCTGGCCGGCTCCCCATGAATCCATCCGGAAATGCGAGAGCCGGCCAGCGGCCGGCACTACCGGCAGCGCCTCACTTGCAGCGAGCGATGCAGTAACCGGTGTGCCGACCAACGGTCGGCACCTACCCGCTTCACCCTCAGCCCCTCGCCTACAGCGAGCGGCTGATGGTGAAGCTGCCGAACACCGGCGATTGGCGCTGGCCGTTGAACTCTCGCGTGCTGTGGTAGCGCGCGGCAGCGAACTTCCAGCGGCCGTACATCACCGCCACGCCGTACCCGCCGTAGGCCACCACATGGCGCTTGTCCACGCTGTGGCTGTTGCGGAAGGTGTTGCCATCCAGCGTGATGTCGCGGATCACCCAGGCAGCGTCGGAGGTCGCGAACAGGTGCCAGGACCACCCGCTTGGGCGGCCGCCGCGGGTCGGCGCCGTGTTCTCACCTGCCGGGCGCAACGGCGTGCTGCCGAAGTCATCCGGCAGCTTCCAGCCGAAGCGCACTTCACCGCCCAAATTGGCCTTGGTTTCCAGATTGCCGATCGACCCGCCGTAGTGGCTGATCGCGTCCCAACCCCAACCGTCGGCATTGACGCTGGCATCGCCCGGCCAGCGGCGCATGCGCTCATGGGTCAGCATGAACAGTGGTTCGTTGTGCAGCTGGTTGTCCCAACCCTTGAATTTCTCGTCGCCCAACACTTCATGCACGGCATTCTGCACCTGCTTGCCCTGCGCCCACGGGCCGACCACGCCCAGTGTCAGCTGGGTGGTCTGCAGGCGGTCGCCGCTGCGCGCATTGAAACCGAAGTTTGCGATCAGCACGCCGGCGTAAGGGCGGTCGTCCTCGATCAGGTCCCTGCGGCTGAAATCGGTTGGGGTGAAAATCCCCTGGCCGATGCTGAAGATCATGTTCTGCTGTTCGAACCTGCCCGGATGCAGCCCTTCCAGGTACCGGTTCACCCAGCGCGCCATGCGCGGCAGGCAGGGGTCGTCGGTGTAATCGACCAGATTGGGGGAGACCAGGGTCAACAGCGCACCGTTGGTATAGCCCTGATCCTGGTGGCGGCCGCCGAACAGGTCGTTGTCGACGCGGAAATTGACCTGCGGCGGATGGTCGCGCATCGCGTCCGGGCCACATTGTTCGGCCGCCTGGGCGGCAAGCGGGAGGGCAGCAGCCAGCAGGCCGTACAGGCCGAGGGCCGCAAGGCGGCGGTGGGAAGGGGGACTCATTGGGAGGGCTTTGTTCTGTCTGTCGTTATATGCCGCGACACGGTACTCGCGGGGACGTGACGGAACGAGCGCGTTCGAATCACTTGTCTGTTCCGAAAACGACATTGTCTCGTGAGGACAATCCTGAACCCCCCTGTAGTGGGCTTCGGGGCATTGACCAATGCTGAACGTCTGTTCAGCTGCAACGCAGCGACTCACCAGTGCGCCGTTTGACGTTGATGAATACTCTTGGGTTTGTTGCCCTGCGGCCCGATAATGGCTCCATGGAAATCAAGTCCGACAACCCCGACCACGGCTTCCAGTTCCCCGGCCAGTTCGAGCTCAGCGCCATGGGCCCGGCCAACCGCGGCCTGGAACATGAGCTCCCCCGCCTGCTGCTGGCTGCCGGCATCGATGTGGTCAACGAACGCATCAGCTGGAAGCACTCCTCCAACGGCAAGTACGTCTCCGTCCGCATCGTGTTCAAGGCCGAAAGCCGCGAGCAGTACGACCTGGCGCACCAGGCGCTGCGCGACCACCCGGAAGTGAAGTGGACGCTGTAGCCGACAGCTGCCCGGCCGAAGCCGCCCCGGAACACCGCGCGCCGCGTCCGGCGGTGGTCCGTGACCTCGGCCGCCAGGCCTACGAGCCGGTATGGCGCGCCATGCAGCGCTTCACCGACCAGCGCAGCGACAACGATGCCGACGAGCTGTGGGTGGTCGAGCACGACCCGGTGTTCACCCTGGGCCAGGCCGGCAAGGACGAGCACGTGCTGGCACCGGGTGAGATCCCGGTGCTGCACGTGGACCGAGGTGGCCAGGTGACCTACCACGGTCCCGGCCAGATCGTGGTCTATCCGCTGCTGCGCCTGCCGCGGCTGGGGATCGGGGTCCGCGACTACGTGTGCCGCATCGAGCAGGCCCTCATCGATACGCTGGCCGAGTGGAACATCGGTGCCGAACGCCGCGAGGGCGCCCCGGGCGTCTACGTCGGTGGTGCCAAGATCGCTGCGCTCGGCATCCGTGTGCGGCGCGGCTGCACCTTCCACGGGCTGGCCTTCAACGTGGCCATGGACCTGGAACCCTTCCACCGCATCAATCCCTGTGGCTATCAGGGGTTGCAGGTGACCTCGGTAGTAGACTTGGGCGGGCCCTCCGGCATGGAGGCCGTCAAGCCGGTACTGCTGGAGCACCTGGCCCGCCAGTTCGGCCTGCTGCTCCAGCCCACGCACGAACTGCCCGATCTTTCTGCGGCCGCCTGACCGCTCCCGGAACTGCCATGACTGAAACCACCGCCCGTTCCATTCCCCTGCAGATCGTGCAGGGCGACTCCCCATCCGCCGCGCCGTTGCAGGCCGGGGTCAAGCAGCTGGGCGGTGACAAGATCAACCGCTCGCCGGTGCAGTTCGCCGACGCGCCGGTGCTGCGCAAGCCGTCATGGATCCGCGTGCGCATTCCCTCGGGAAATGCCGTGCAGAACCTGAAGGCCAAGCTGCGCGAAAACCGCCTGGTGACCGTATGCGAGGAAGCCAGCTGCCCGAACATCCACGAATGCTTCGGCCATGGCACCGCCACCTTCATGATCCTCGGCGAGGTCTGCACCCGCCGCTGCTCGTTCTGCGACGTGGCCCATGGCCGCCCGAAGCCGCCGGATGCCAACGAACCGGCCAGCCTCGGCCAGACCGTGGCCGACATGGGCCTGAAGTACGTGGTGGTGACCAGCGTCGACCGCGATGACCTGCGTGACGGCGGTGCCCAGCACTTCGTCGACTGCATCACCGCCATCCGCGAAAAGTCGCCGGGTACCCGCATCGAAGTGCTGACGCCGGACTTCCGTGGCAAGGGCCGCATGGAGCGCGCGCTGGAGATCCTGGCGCAGAACCCGCCGGATGTGTTCAACCACAACATCGAAACCGTACCGGACCTGTACCGCAATGTGCGCCCGGGTGCGGACTACCAGTGGTCGCTGAACCTGCTGAAGAACTTCAAGGCGCAGCACCCGGGCGTGCCGACCAAGAGCGGCATCATGCTGGGCCTGGGCGAAGACTTCGAACAGATCAAGGCCACCATGCGCGACCTGCGCGCGCACGATGTGGACATGATCACCATCGGCCAGTACCTGCAGCCGACCGCGCATCACCACCCGGTACTGAAGTACTGGACTCCCGAGGACTACAAGGCGCTGGAGGACTACGGCTACGAGCTGGGATTCAGCCACGTGGCCTCCGGCCCGATGGTGCGCTCGTCGTACCACGCCGACGTCCAGGCCAAGGGCGCAGGGGTTTCCTGACACCCTCCCGGTGGGTGGGAGCTGCTTCTCCTGTGGGTGCGGACCGTTGGTCCGCACACCTCTGCCTGCCGTAGAGCCGAGCCCATGCTCGGCTGCTTGCTGCCGGCCAGCCGAGCATGGGCTCGGCTCTACATGCATTCACAATTTGCTACACCGGCCCGGCTAGGCTGGTTTTCCACCGAGCGCGGCCGGGTGACAAACTCGGCAACTTTCGGCACTGTCGTGGTGTCTTAACACCCCGCAGTCTCCCCCTTGGCAAGGCGCCTTCGAGCACGTCAATGAAATTCAAAGCCCCCGCATTCCTGATGGCCCTGGCGCTGGTGGCGCCGCTGGCGCTGGCGGCCAAGGCCGACTCGCCGGCATTGCCCGCTGCGGTAACCGCCGATCAGGTGACCACCTCCAAGCTGGTGTACGGCCTGCTGTCCGACAGCCGTTATGCCTACCGCCCGCGCGCGCTGGACGAGGCCACGTCCAAGGACGTGTTCAAGCGCTACCTGGAGACGCTTGACGGCGGCAAGCAGTACTTCACCCAGGCCGACGTGGCGCGCTTTGCGCCGTTCGAAGCCAACATTTCCTCGGCCATTCGCGGCGGCGAGCTGGAGCCGGCATTCCAGGTCTTTGCGGTCTACAAGCAGCGCGTCGGCGAACGCGTGGCCTACGCGCGCAAGCTGCTCAAGCAGGAACCGGACTTCACCACCGACGAGCGCTTCGAGTACGACCGCAAGAAGGTGCCGTGGGCCGCCAGCAGCGCCGAGCTGGATGAGCTGTGGCGCAAGTCGGTGAAGAATGACTGGCTGCGTCTTAAGCTGGCCGGCAAGAAGCCCGATGACATCCGCAAGACGCTGGACAAGCGCTATGCCACGCTTGAAAAGTCGGTCAACGAGCTGAAGGGCGAGGATGTCTTCCAGTTCTTCATGAACGCCTACACCAGCGCTGTCGATCCGCACACCGACTACTTCACCCCGCGCACCGCCGAGAACTTCAACCAGGCGATGTCGCTTTCGCTGGAAGGCATCGGTGCGCAGCTGCAGCGGCAGGACGACATGGTGGTGATCCGCGAGATCATTGCCGGTGGCCCGGCTGCAGTGGATGGCACGCTGAAGCCGGGTGACCGCATCGTCGGCGTCGGCCAGGGCAAGTCCGGCCTGGTCGAGGACGTGATCGGCTGGCGCATCGACGACGTCGTGGCCAAGATCCGCGGTGCCAAGGATACCCAGGTGAAGCTGGAATTCATTCCGGCCGCCGAGGGTGCCGACGGCAAGCACCACACCCTGGTGCTGACCCGCCAGAAGGTGCGCCTGGCCGAACAGGCCGCGAAGGGAGAGACCATGACCATCCCGGCCGCCAATGGCGAGCCGGCACGCAGGATCGGCGTGATCAAGCTGCCGACCTTCTACCAGGACTTCGAAGGCCGTCGCCGCAATGCGGCCGACTACGCCTCGGCCACCCGCGACGTGGCCAAGCTGCTGGCCGGCTTCAAGAACGACAAGCTGGACGGCGTGGTGCTGGACCTGCGCAACAACGGCGGCGGTTCGCTGGATGAAGCCATCGAACTGACCGGCCTGTTCATCGAGCAGGGCCCGGTGGTGCAGGTGCGCGAGTCTGGTGGCCGCGTCACCGTCAACAGCGACCGCAACCAGGGCGTGGCGTGGGATGGCCCGCTGGCGGTGCTGATCAACCGCGGTTCGGCCTCGGCCTCGGAAATTTTTGCTGGTGCCATCCAGGACTACGGTCGTGGCCTGGTGATCGGTGAAACCAGCTTCGGCAAGGGCACCGTTCAGAACATCGTCGACCTCGACCGTTGGCCGAGCGGCGAGACCCAGCGCTTTGGCCAGGTCAAGCTGACCATCGCCCAGTTCTTCCGCATCAGCGGCAGCAGCACCCAGCACAAGGGCGTGGTGCCCGACCTGGCCTTCCCGGCCAGTGTCGACGCCACCGAGTTCGGCGAGAGCACCTACGACAACGCCCTGCCGTGGACCCGCATCGCCGCCGTGCCGCACACCCAATACGGCAACTTCGCGCCGCTGCTGCCGAAGCTGGAAACCCGCCACGACGCACGCATCGCCACCGACAAGGAGTTCCAGTGGTGGAACGAGGACGTGGAACAGTTCCGCACCGAGGCGGCCAAGAAGTACATCTCGCTCAACGAGGCCACGCGCCGCGCCGAGCGTGAGCGCCAGGATGCCCAGCGCAAGGAACGCCAGCTGCAGCGCAAGGAGCTGGGCCTGGCCCTGGACCCGCTGGCCGATGACAGCAGCGATGACGGCCTGACGGGCAACGAGCGCGACATCGTCAAGGACGCCGCGCGCGAGAAGGCGGCCGAGAAGCGCCCGGACCCGCTGCTGCGCGAGTCGGCGTCCATCCTGGCCGATGCGGTGAACCTGCTGGCCAACGACCGCCCGCTGTCGGCACAGGTGCTGCCGCAGTCGACCGGCGCCGGTCGCTGGGCGGACTGAGCCGGACACGGTATGTGATACCCGAGGGCCGGCATTGCCGGCCTTCTGCTTTTTTCGTGCATGAACCGGCTGCAAACGGGGCCGCCTGACGCGGGTGCTTTCGACCTGCCGCACACAGCAACGGGGCTACCCTTGCCGGTACCGTCCTCGCAGGAGCACCCATGCGGTCCTCCCTCGTTTCCAGTGCTGTTGTGGCGCTTGGCAGCGCCCTGATCCTGTCGGCCTGTGGTGGCCGTGCCGCCGACAGCACGCTGCTGCGCGAATCCTTCGATTCCGGCGACACGTTCTCGCGTACCGTCGATGGCCGCCCCGGCGATGCCTGTGAAGCGGCGCGGCGCACCCTGCTCAGCCAGGGGTACGCCATCGCCCGTGCCGATGACGCACAGGTGGAAGGCAACAAGAACTTCCAGCCGCGCGAAGACGACCATGAGCAGCTGGTGCTGCGCATCTCCTGTGCGCCCCGGGGCGATCAGGCGTTGGTGTTCGTAAGCGCCGTGCAGGACCGTTATGCGTTGAAGAAGAGCCCGACGTCCGCCAGTGTCGGCGTCGGTGCACTGGGCTCGGTATCACTGCCGTTCGGCAGCAATGACGATTCGCTGGTGAAAGTGGCGAGCAGCACGGTTACCGACGCCGATTTCTATCGCCGTTTCTTCCAGCGCCTGCAGCAGTACCTGCCACAGGCTGCGGGCACGCCACCGCCGCCACCACCCGCAGCAGTTCCTGAGCCCGCGCCGGTCCGCACGGACCAAGGGTGAACGTGCACGGCTGGCTGATGGGCGCGGCCCTGTTGCTCGCGCCTGTGATGGGCGTGGCGGCCACAGCCGGCGACTGCGCCCAGGGGCTGCTGCTGCGGCTGGGCTGGCGCTTCGACGAGGCCGCGCTGAAGGAGCCGCAGGTGCATGGTGGCGCGGTGTGCACCCGTGCGTCGCTGGCCGAGGCGCAGGCAGCAGGCGATCTGCACGTGCGCTGGCCGGCGCACATGTCCGCTGCTGCACGCCAGGCGCTGCTGCAGCAGTTGCTGGACGATCCGGCCACGATCTGCGCCTATGCGTTCCAGCTGGGGGCGGCCACGCAACGCGCCGCCTCGGCCTTGCAGGCCAACACCCGCTTCCGCTTCTCCGGCCTGCAGATGGGCTGGATCGGTTTCGGCCTGCAGGGCCCGCGCGCTCAAGGCTGGCAGCGTACGCACAGTCTTGGCCGCGGTTTCGTTCCCAGCGCGGGCAACAGCAAGGCGCTGCAGGCGTTCTACAACGGTGCCGTGTGTGCCGAATGCGGTGTCGGCCGCCAGGTCGCGCAGCTGGCCACCCAGCGCGAGCTGTATGGCGATGCTGCCTTCGATACCGAGTTCTCTGCGGATGAGCTGTCGATCGGCACCTTTCTCGCCCTGCATGGGACCGACAGCATCCTGCTTGGCGCGCATGCCGGCGATTTCTTCGCCGATGGCAAGGCAGTGCGTACCTCGGCGATGGGGCGCCAGGCGTTCGTCGGTGTGCCTGGTTTCATCGAGCATGCATACGACAAGGCCACGCTGGACGACCTGAGCAACCAGGCCGAGAACTTCGTGGTGGTCGAGGTGGGCGAGGACGCTGCGCGGGCGCTGGCCACGCATGGCGGCCTCGCCTGGTACGACCAGCGCAACGTCGAACTATGGAAACTCGCGCAGGACATCCCGCGCACCGGCCAGCGCTACTTCGAACGCCTGCTGTTCGAGCGCGACCCTGAGGTGCGCGCGGCGCTTGCGCCGCGCTACCACGCCACGCTGGCACGCATGGACCGCCTGCTGGACGATCCGTTCTACCAGCAGTTCGTGATCTATGTGCATCCGCGCGGTATACGTCCCATCGGCTACCACATCGCCCGCCTGCTTGACCGCAACCCGCGAACCCCCTTTTCGATCGACCTGGCGGTGCACAATCTGCATACCACGCTCTACCGGCGTTGGCGCGAGGCGCAGCTGCGCCACTGCGCGGCTACCGGCAGGCCAGGCAGCCTGACCCTAGACCCCAACTGAAGGTGAAACAATGGATATTGCAATGATCGGCCTCGGCCGCATGGGCGCCAACATGGCCCAGCGCCTGCATCGCGGCGGCCACCGCGTGGTCGGCTACGACCCGGGCGAAGGCGCCCGCCAGCGCGCCGCCGAGGCCGGCCTGGAGGTGGTTGATTCGCTGGCCGCCGCGGTGGCCGCGCTGCCGGTGCCGCGCGTGGTGTGGCTGATGGTACCGGCCGGCGAAACCGTGGACCAGACGCTGGGCCAGCTGACCCCGCACCTGGCCGAGGGTGACATCGTCATCGACGGCGGCAACTCCAACTACCAGGACTCGATCCGCCGCGCCAAGGCGCTGGCCGAGGACGGCCTGGGCTACGTCGACTGCGGCACCAGCGGAGGCGTGTGGGGCCTGCAGGAAGGCTACAGCCTGATGGTCGGTGGCGAAGCGCCGGTGGTGGAGCAGATCGCGCCGCTGCTGCGTACGCTGGCACCGGCCGAGGACCGCGGCTGGGCGCGTGTCGGCCCATCCGGCGCTGGCCACTTCACCAAGATGGTGCACAACGGTATCGAGTACGGAATGATGCAGGCTTACGCCGAAGGCTTCGCGCTGATGGAGCGCAAGCAGGAGATGGAGCTGGACCTTGCCCAGGTGGCCGAAGTCTGGCGGCACGGCAGCGTGGTGCGTTCGTGGCTGCTGGACCTGAGTACCGAAGCACTCAAGCGCAATCCGTCGCTGGATGGCATCGCGCCGTATGTGGAGGATTCCGGTGAAGGCCGCTGGACCGTCGCCGAAGCCATCGCGCTGGACGTGCCGGCCCCGGTGATCACCTTGTCGCTGCTGGAACGCCTGCGTTCGCGCGAATCCAACTCGTTCACCGACCGCCTGCTGTCGGCGATGCGCAACGAGTTCGGTGGGCACGCCATCAAGAAGTCGTAAGCCTTGCTGGGGTCGGACCCCTTTCCGCAGGAAAGGGGTCCGACCCCATGAGGCCACACGAGCGCATTCCGATCATTTCCACGCCATCCACGCATGGCGTGGATCTACTGTGCGGACCAACGGTCGGCACCCACCAACAGCCGCGGGAAACTGTCGAAGGCGGGGTGGGTCCGGTTGCGGGGGTGTCTGCGGCATGGATGGCGCGGCCAAGCCTCCAGGGACGGATTTACGGCGTCCCCCGCAACCCGACCCACCCCGCCATCCCACGGATAGCCGGCTTTTGCTGTTGAGGTTGCCGGCCAGCGGCCGGCACTACCGCTTCTGCGGGTGCAGGGCGCAGCCCTGCCGATCACCCCAACGCGATTCGCCGCCCTTCGCGCGCACTGTCCATGCCGGCCTGCAGCAGCCGCATCAACTGCAATGCCTGCACCGGGCTGACCGTGGCTTCTCCGTCGCCGTGCATCGCCGCGGCGAACTGCGCATACAGCCGCCGGTAGTCGCCAGGCAGGTTGTCCACCGTCGTGCGCTGCACGTTGTCTTCGGCATCGCAGCGCACCAGCTCACCATGCCGCGGATCGATACCCCAGCCTGGCGCACCGGGTGCCACACTGCGGCGCAGCTGCGCCTCCTGCACGTCCAGGCCGTGCTTGATCCAGCTTGCCTTGCTGCCATGCACGCTGAAGTGCGGGGTCTGTGCCGCGACCAATGAACCGGAATGGAGGATCGCGCGATGCCGCGGGTAGTGCAGCACGGCGTGGAAGTAATCGATGCCGCTGCCGCCTTGGCGCAGCACGGCAAGATCCGCATCGATCGCCTCGGGCCAGCCGAACAGCACCAGCATCTGGTCCAGCAGATGCGGACCCAGGTCGTACCACAGGCCACTACCGGGCCCGTCCTGCTCGCGCCAGCGATCGCGCACCTGCGGCCGGTAACGGTCGAAATGCGCATGGCACTCGGCCACGTCGCCCAGTGCGCCTTCGGCCAGCAGCGCCTGCAGGGTGAGGAAATCCGCATCGAAGCGCCGGTTCTGGAACACGGTGGCGATGCGGCCGGCGCTGCGTGCCGCAGCCAGTACCGCTTCGGCTTCAGCGACATCCAGCGCAAACGGCTTGTCGACCAGCACGTGCTTGCCCGCGGCCAGCGCCGCGATTGCAAGCGGCGCGTGCTGCGCGTTCGGTGTGGCAATCACCACCGCGTCCACGGCCGGATCGTCGAACACGTCCTGCGGCATCGCACGGACGTGCACGTCGCTGAACGCGCGCAGCAATGTGTCGCGCTGCGAACTGACGATGCTGTGCAGCGCCAGCCCGGGTGTGTGCTGGATCAGCGGCGCATGGAAGACGCGGCCGGCGAGGCCGTAGCCGATCAGGGCCAGTTGCAGGTCGGGGCGCATGGCAGAGCTCCGGCTGTGGGAAGGGCAGGGTATACGACGGGTGGTGGCAGGCCAAACTGAACCGTTGCCCCAGGAAACAGTTCGATTCACGGCGGCATGACCGCAGCGCCACGCCTGCTCTACGGCGGCTTGTCCAGACTGGCAGCACATCCCGAAGGAGTACGACACGATGAGCAATACCTCCCGCACACTGATTGCTTCTGCCTTGACGCTGGGCCTGGCGCTGTCCTCCTCGGCTGCATTTTCCAAGGATCCCGCTGCCAAGAGCCCGCCGACCAGCAGCCATCCGGCCACGCATGCTGATCGCCATGACTCCAATGAGCCTGTGACCGATACCTGGATCACCACCAAGGTGAAGGCCGACCTGCTGGCCAGCAGCAACGTTCCGGGCACGGAGATCAAGGTGGAAACCGTGAACGGCGTTGTCAGCCTGAGCGGCGCGGTGGCTTCCCAGGCCGAGAAGGACAAGGCGGTTGCCACTGCCAAGGGCATCAAGGGCGTGACCCGCGTCGATGCCGCTGCACTGAAGGTCAGCACTGCTGCCAAGCGCTGACCTGGCGGAGTGGGCGCCCCGGTATGGGGCGCCCACTCCCGTGTGACGCCGAGCCGTGCTCGGCTGCCGTTGGGTTCCAGCCGACCGTGGGCTCGGCCGTACAGCGCCGAAGTACCAGCCGTTCAGCCAGCGGCGCTGGAAACTCCAGAGTTTTGACCCGCCTGCGCTATATTGCCGGTTCCGCCGCACTGGGGCCGGGTACGGCCCATGCTTTGCGGCCGTGTTGATGAGGAACTATGGCGCTGGTTTTCAGTGATGACATCTGGGACCGCTGGCGGATGCCCGCCCTGGCGCTGGCCGCCGCAGCGATCATCGTGGTGCCGTGGTTGACACTGCGCCACCTGCAGCAGGACAGCGAAGATGCGATGGCCTGGGTCAATCATACCCAGGCTGTCGGCGTGGCCTTGCAGCAGCTGCAGGCCGATGTACGCGATGTCGAATCGGCCGCGCTGACCCTGTCCAAGGGCGTGGACGCGCCTGGCCTGCGCGAGCGCATGGCCAAAGCCAATGAACTTCCCGGTCGCCTGGCTGAACTGGGCCGGATGACCCGCGACAATCCTGAGCAGCTGATCCGCATCGGCCGCATCGAGTCGATGCTGGAAGGGCGCATGGCGCTTGCCCGCGAACTGGCAAAGTCAGAGCCCAACAGTGACCAGCGCGAGCTGGTGCAGGACCTGAGCACGCGTTATCCGATCCGCGGGCTGGTGGAGGAACTGCAGGCCAGCGAGCAGAAGCTGCTGGCACAGCGCGCTGAGCAGGCCGCCCGCCAGCGCAAGCAGACCGAGTTGGTGTCGTGGAGTTCGCTGGTGGTCCAGCTGGCGTTGCTCGGCCTGGTGCTGTGGCTGCTGCAGCGGCAGATCGGCCGCCGCCTGCACGCCGAGCGGCAGTCATTGCGTTCGGCCGCGCGTGCAGCGTCGGTGCTGCAGACGGTGCGCGAGCCGATCGTGCTGCTCGACCGCGATCTGCGCGTGCAGCTGCACAATCCTGCTTTCGCCGAGCTGTATGGTCTGCAGGATGAGCGCGCCGAGGGCCTGTTGCTGGATAACGTCGGCAACGGTGCGTGGCAAGACCCGGTGATGCGCCAGCGACTGTCCGATGTGCTGCTGCGCGGCCGGGAACTCTGGGACTTCGAGCATGAACAGCGCACCGCCGATGGCTTGGTGCGCTACATGCTGCTCAACGCTCGGCGCATGCCGCTGCCGGACACCGATGACGAAGTGGTGTTGCTCACGGTCAGCGACGTCACCGTGCAGCGTGCGGTGCAGCTGCGTGTGGAGGAACTGAACCGCCAGCTGGAAGGCAAGGTTGCACAGGTGTCCGAGGTCAACAGGGAACTGGAAGCCTTCAGTTACTCGGTCTCGCACGATCTGCGGGCGCCGCTGCGCCACGTGGCTGGATTCTCCGACAAGCTGTCGCGCCATCTCGGCGATGCGGCCGATGACAAGAGCCGCCATTACCTGGAAGTGATCTCCAGTTCGGCGCGGCGCATGGCCGCGCTGATCGACGACCTGCTGGTCTATTCGCGGCTGGGCCGTGCGGCAATGCGGCACCAGGCGGTGGACATGCAGTCGCTGGTGGCCGATACCCGCGCCATGCTCGATTCCAATCTGCAGGCCGAGGCTGAGGCCAGCGGCCACGTGCACCAGGTGGAGTGGAACATCGCGCCGCTGCCGATCGTGGTGGGTGACGAGAACATGATCCGCCAGGTCTGGCTGAACCTGCTTGGCAACGCGGTGAAGTACTCGGGCAACCGCGAACCGGCGAAGATCCGCGTGGATTACCAGCCCCAGCCCGACGGCGGCCATCAGTTCACGGTCAGCGACAATGGTGCAGGCTTTGACATGGCCTATGCCGGAAAGCTGTTCGGTGTGTTCCAGCGCCTGCACAAGGCCAGCGACTACCCCGGAACCGGTATCGGCCTGGCCAGCGTCCGTCGCGTGCTCACCCGCCATGGCGGCCGTATCTGGGCCGAGGCCGAACCGGACGTCGGCGCCACCTTCCACTTCTACCTGCCCCCCGCGACCGACGCGGACAAACAAGGTCCCTCTGCATGACGACTCTGCGCACCATTCTTCTCGCCGAAGACAGCCCGGCCGATGCCGAAATGGCGATCGACGCCCTGGAAGAGGCGCGTCTGGCCAATCCCATCGTGCACGTCGAGGATGGCGTGGAAGTGATGGACTACCTGCTGCGCCGCGGCGCCTTCGCCAACCGCGAGGAAGGCCTGCCGGCGGTGCTGCTGCTGGACATCAAGATGCCGCGCATGGACGGCCTGGAAGTGCTGCGGCAGATCCGCGAGCACGAAGAACTCAAGCGCCTGCCGGTGGTGATCCTGTCGTCCTCGCGCGAGGAAAGTGATTTGGCCCGCAGCTGGGACATGGGGGTCAATGCCTACGTGGTCAAGCCGGTGGACGTGGACCAGTTCTTCGGTGCGGTGCAGACCCTGGGCAAGTTCTGGGCGTTGATCAACCAGGCACCGG
The DNA here is from genome assembly GCF_049384845.1 of Stenotrophomonas sp. CASM101. Taxonomy (NCBI): domain Bacteria; kingdom Pseudomonadati; phylum Pseudomonadota; class Gammaproteobacteria; order Lysobacterales; family Lysobacteraceae; genus Stenotrophomonas; species Stenotrophomonas sp. CASM101. The sequence goes on from NZ_JBMRFR010000007.1 coordinate 176,553, forward strand.
AACTCGAGTGAGCCCATGCCCCTGACCGGTCCTGCCCTGGGGGCGCTGCGCATCCTGCTGGTGGAGGACTCACCGGAAGATGCCGAGCTGATGTCCGAACAGATGCTCGATGCGGGCCTGGACGCTCGTTTCGAGCGCGTCGAGAGCGAGGCGGAGCTGCGCCAGGCACTGGCCGCGTTCCAGCCGGACATCGTGCTGTCCGACCTGAGCATGCCGGGGTTTTCCGGTGATGATGCGCTGCGCATCGTGCGCGAGACGGCGCCGGAAGTCCCTTTCATCTTCGTCTCCGGCACCATGGGTGAGGAGAACGCGGTGGCGGCGCTGCAGAAAGGCGCCAACGATTACATCATCAAGCACCAGCCGGCGCGCCTGCCGTCGGCGGTGGCGCGTGCGATCCGCGATGCCCGCAGCGCCGTAGAGCGCGCACGGGTGGAGACCGAACTGATGCGCGCGCAGCGCCTGGAAAGCCTGTCGCTGCTCGCCGCCGGCCTCAGCCATGACCTGCGCAACATCCTGCAGCCGCTGCTGATCATGCCGGACCTGTTGAAGGCGCGTACCGACGATCCGCAGTTGCACCACCTGGCCGACGTCATCGCCGAGTGTGGCCGCCGCGGCCACGAGATGGCCGAATCGATGCTGTCGTTCGTGCGCGGTTCGCGCAAGCCGAGCGAGCGTATCGAGATCAAGGGCCTGTTCGATGCGGTGGCCCTGCTGTTGCGCAGCAACGTGCCCGATGCCGTGCGCCTGGAACTGCAGGTGCAGGACGAAGGCCTGGTAGTGGATGCGAACTACACCGAACTGCAGCAGGTCATGCTGAACCTGGCACTCAATGCGATCCAGGCGATGCCCAACGGCGGCCGACTGAGCCTGACCGCCAGCCATGCCGGCCAGCGCGATGGCGTGGACTGGATGCGTATCTGCGTTGCCGATGAAGGCATTGGCATGGATGCGGACACGCTGTCGCACCTGTTCAATCCATTCTTCACCACCAAGGCAGATGGCACTGGCCTGGGCCTGATCTCCTGCAAGCGCATTGTTGAGGGCGCTGGTGGCAGCATCCATGTCAGCAGCCAGCCGGGACAGGGCACCTGCTTCGAACTGCGCCTGCCGATGCACGAGATCATCGACGGCAGCGAGCCGATCGAACAGCTGGTGGCCTTGGGTAGCGGCCAGTCGATCCTGGTGGTCGATGGGGAAGCCACGCGCCTGTCGCTGCTCGGCAACGCGCTGTCCAGCCAGGGCTACCAGCTGCAGTTGGCCTCCGATGGCCCGGCGGCGCTGCGCTGGATGCAGCAGGAGGCAATGCCGGCGCTGGTGATTGCCGATGCCGGCTCCAAGCTGCTGCCGGCCAGCCAGCTGCTGGGCGAGATGGCTGCGCTCGGTTACCGCGGCCCGGCGCTGGTGCTGGAAGACCCTGCGGTGCCGGTCTCGGCCGACGCCTTCCCGGCCGGAGTGGAGGTGCATGTACTGCACAAGCCGCTGCAGATGCAGCAGGTATTCCGCGCCGTGGCAGAAGCGCTGGGCTGATGCCCCGGTAGCGCCGGCCGCTGGCCGGCATCCCTGTGTGCTGGTATCAACGCGGTCGCCGGCCAGCGGCCGGCACTACCGTTCGTCGGTTTCCCAGGGGAACCGCGGCAGGGCGTCCACCGCCTGTTCCAGGCGCCGTGACCAGTTCTGGTGGATATCGGCATACAGCGCTGAATCCGCGCCCAGCCGCAGTTGCCGACCGATACGCAGTTCACCGTCGCGCAGCAGCGCCAGGTCGATCGGCAGGCCCACCGACAGGTTGGACCGGATGGTGGAGTCCAGCGAGACGATGGCCGTGCGCGCGGCGTCCTCCAGCCGCGTGGTCGGGCTGAGGATGCGATCCAGGATCGGCTTGCCGTACTTGGATTCACCGATCTGCAGGTAGGGCGTCTCCGGCGAGGCGGCAATGGCGTTGCCGAGCGGGTAGATCATGTACAGCCCGGGCCGCTCGCCGGCGATCTGGCCGCCGAAGATCAGCGTGGCCTGGGTGTTGACCCCGTCATGGCCGTGTTCGCTGTGGCTGCTGTGCACCTGGCTGTCCACCAGCAGCTGACCCACATACGCGGCGGCTTCGAACAGGTGGGTCATGTCGCGCAGGTTGGGCACGCGCCGCTCTGCGGCGTCGCGGCCCAGGCGCGACACCAGCAGCTGGGTGGTGGCCAGGTTGCCAGCCGCCATCAGCACGTAGGCTGCCTGGCCGGGATATTCGAACACGTGCAGCTTGCGATGCACGCGCACATCGTCCAGCGAGGCATTGGTCCGGGTGTCGGCAGCGAAGACCAGGCCCTCGTCCACCTCGATTCCAACGCAATAGGTCATGTCGGTGCCCTATCATGTGCGTCCCGGATTGTAGGCAGGCCGCCGTGACGACGGCATGTCCACGCCCCCCAAGTGCCGTCACCTGAACCGCATGACCACCGTGCTCCTGAGCCTGGGCAGCAACGTCCAGCCCCGCCGCTACCTCCACGCCGCGGTGACGGCCCTGCGCGAGCGCTTCGGCGCGCTGCAGGTCTCGCCGGCCTACCGTACTGCCGCGGTCGGCTTCGACGGCCCGGCCTTCCTCAACAACGCCGTGGCGATCGACACCGACCTGCCGCTGCAGGAACTGGACGACTGGCTGCACGCGCTGGAAGACGCGCACGGCCGCGACCGCAGCGGGCCGCGCTTCTCCGACCGGACCCTGGACATCGACGTGGTGTTCTACGGCGACCTGGTGGTGGAAGGCCCCGGCCACCTGCGCATTCCGCGCCCGGAACTGAAGCATGCCTTCGTGCTGAAGCCGCTGGCGGACATCGCGCCGGGCTTCATCGACCCGGTCAGCGGGCAGGACCTGGCCACGCTGTGGCGGGCGCACGCGCAGTTTGGCGAGGCGTTCGAGGTGGTGGACCTGGAATGATGGGTTGTTGTTGCCGCTGCGCTCGCCGGGCATGGCCCGGCGCTACCGGTGGTGCCGGCCGCTGGCCGGCAAGATTTCAGCTGACGGTGCGCCCACCATCCACGCGCAGGGTGTGGCCGGTGACGAAGCTGGCTTCGGCCACCAGCCAGTAGACCGCTTCGGCGATCTCCTCGACCGTGCCGATCCGCGCCAGCGGCGTGCGCGCCAGCAGCGCCTCGCGGGCGAAATCGTCCTTGCCCTGTTCCGGCCAGAGGATCGCACCCGGCGCCACCGCGTTGACCCGCACCTTCGGCGCCAGCTCCAGTGCCAGTGCGCGGGTGGCCATCTCCAGCGCGGCCTTGGCCATGGTGTAGGCGATGTGGTCGCGCATCGGATCGGTGCCGTGCAGGTCGGTCAGGTTGACGATGCAGCCCTGCTGGCGGCGCAGGTAGGGCGCCGCCGCTTGTGACAGCAGCAGCGGCGCACGTGCATTGACTGCATACAGTGCGTCCATCGCCTCGGCGGTGACCTGGCCGAGCGGGGTGGGGAAGAAGTTGGAGGCGTTGTTGACCAGCGCGTCCAGGCGGCCGAAGTGGGTAACGGCCTGTTCCACCAGGTCGGGCAGGGCGTCGGCGTCACGCAGGTCGGCCTGCAGGGCCAGCACGCTGCCCGGCCGCACATTGTCGAAATCGAACGCGGCCTGCTGCAGTTCGGCGCTGGAGGTGTTGGCATGCAGTACCACCGACCAGCCACAGGCGTGGAACTGGCGGGCGATGGCCGCGCCGATCCGGCGCGCGCTGCCGGTGATCAGGACCACGGGGTGGGTATCGCTCATCGAGGGTCCTCCAAGGCTCAGCTATCCTGTGCACATTGTCACCGCATTCGAACACGCCATGCAGCCCACCTTCCCCCTGCCCGAAGCCGATGCCCTGGCCCACAGCGACCAGCTGGCGGCCGCCCTGCGCGCCGAGATCCTTGCCCAGGGCGGGGCCATGCCCTTCTCGCGCTTCATGGAGCTGTGCCTGTACACCCCGGGCTGGGGCTATTACAGCGCCGGCGCCAGCAAGTTCGGTGGCAGCGGTGACTTCACCACCGCGCCGGAGCTCGGCAGCCTGTTTGCCGGCAGCGTGGCCAATGCGCTTGCACCGGTGTTCGCCCAGCTCGGCGCGCAGGCGCGGATGCTGGAGCTGGGCGGCGGCACCGGCGCCTTCGCCGAGGCAGTGCTGCTGCGCCTGGCCGAGCTGGATGCGCTGCCGTCGCGCTACGCCATCCTCGAACCCAGTGCCGATCTGCGCGAGCGCCAGCAGCAGCGTCTGCAGCAGAACCTGCCGGCCGAGCTGGCCGCGCGCGTGGACTGGGTCGACCGCCCGTTCGACGAGGACTGGGAAGGCGTGGTGTTCGCCAACGAGGTGATCGACGCGCTGCCGACCCCGCGCTTCCTGATCCGCGATGGCGAGGTCTATGAGGAAACCGTCGAGCTGGATGCCGAAGGCAACTTCATCCGTGGTGCGCAGCCGGCCGATATCCTGCTCAACGGTGCGGTGCGCCATATCGAGCGCTACCTGGAAAAGCCTTTCGCCGAGGGCTACCGTTCCGAAGTGTTGCCGCAGCTGCCGTACTGGCTGCAGGCGGTGGCTGGTGGCATGCAGCGTGGTGCGATGCTGTTCGTCGACTACGGCTACAGTCGCAGCGAGTTCTACCAGCACGACCGCGACGAGGGCACCGTGCGTGCGTTCTACCGCCATCACGTGCACAACGACGTGCACCGCTGGCCGGGCCTGCAGGACATCACCGCGTCGGTGGATTTCACCGCGATGGCCGAGGCCGGCATGCACGGCGGTTTCGAGCTGGCCGGCTACTGCAGCCAGGCCAGCTTCCTGCTCGGTAATGGCCTGGACCAGGTGCTGCTGCTGGCCGAGGAACGCACCGACGAGGTCGGCCGCATCCAGTTGCGCGACCAGGTGAAGAAGCTGACCCTGCCGACCGAGATGGGCGAGCGCTTCCAGGCCATCGGCCTGCAGCGTGGCGTCGATTTCGAACCGGCCTTCGAACTGGGTGACCTGAGCTGGCGCCTGTGAGCGAGGTGTTGCCGGCGATCAAGCCGCTGCGGCGGCCGCGGTTGTGGGCCGGGCTGTGGGGTTTGGCCGTGCTGCTGGTGATTGTGGTCTGCCTGATCCCGCCACCGCCGATTCCGTTGCCGGAAAACAGCGACAAGGGCGAGCACTTCGTCGCCTACTTCATCCTGGCCGGCAGCGCCGTGCAGCTGTTCCGCCGCGGCAGGCCGCTGCTGTGGGTGGGCGTGGCCCTGGTGTTGATGGGCATCGGCATCGAGTTCGCCCAGGGCGCACTGACCAGCAACCGCATGGCCGACCCGATGGACGCCATCGCCAACACGGTGGGCGTGCTGGTCGGCATGGTCACGGCCCTGACCCCGCTGCGCGACCTGCTGCTGCGCTGGCGAGGGTGAGGTTCCTGTAGAGCCGAGCCCATGCTCGGCTGCCTTTCAACCGGAAAGCCGAGCATGGGCTCGGCTCTACAGTAGATCCACGCCATGCGTGGATCCGGCCGCAAAGCGCCAACCAAGGTTGGCACCTACCTGAGCGTGACCTCATCCAGCACCCACATCGCCGGGCGCGTGTCGCCGGTGAAGTTGATGCACAGGTCACCGGTGCCCTGCGTCCCCTTCGGCAGCGCCGCACGCAGCGTCACGAAGCCATCGGCATCGGGCGTGGCCGGCAGCGGTACTTCGGCCAGCACCTTGCCGCTGCAATCTCCGCGACGCACCTGCATCTCGCCATGCGCGCGCCTCGCTTTTTCGAAGCGACGCTTCGGCTCGTCGTGGGCCAGCTGGAAGTAATAGGGGATGCGCCCGGCACGGACTTCCACGCTGCCGACGCCGTCCAGCTGCGCCTGCGGCCAGCGCCAGCAGGGCTGGAAGATATCCACGTTGAACACCGCGCGGTTTCCTTCGCGCGGGCCATCGTCCTCCAGGCGCAGCACCAGCCCCTTCTTGCCCACGCAGCTGAGCAGCTCATCGCTGCGGCGGCTGAGCAGCGATTGTGCGCTGAACGCCGCGATCGTCGGCTTCGCCGCCAGCATCTGGCCCTGGTAGAACGCGGCGGCCTGCACGGTAGCGGGCAGCTGCGCGGTCAGCGGCTGCTGGTACAGCGGCGACTGCGCCGTCACCGGCTGGCCATCGGTGCTGTAGCGCACTTCATAGCCCAGCGGATTGGCCAGCGACACGGTCACCGTGTTGGCCGCGCGGTTGTTGGTGTAGTCCACGCCCACTTCGAACGGGGTCTGCGCGTAGGCCAGGCCCCAGGCGCGGTAGCGCTGCAGCTGCGCGGGCAGGCGCGCGAGGAAATCGCGGAAGTCGCGATGTTCCGGCGTGCTCCAGCCGGTCTCGGCCACTGCCGCCAGGCGCGGGAACAGGTTGTGCTGCAGGCGTGCGTAGGTGCGCGTGTGCTCGGTGAACATGTTGGCCTGCAGACCGAGAATGTGCTGGCGCTTGTCGGCCGCCAGCTCGGCCGGCACCGGCTCGTAGTTGTACAGCTTGCCGAGGTTGACCTGGGCCGGGCGGCCCGGCGGTTCGTTCGGCGAGGCCGTCTGCAGGTAATCCAGATAGAGGTAGCCCACCGGCGACATGACCACGTCATGACCAGCACTGGCCGCGGCCAGGCCACCTTCGGTGCCCTGCCACGACATCACCGTGGCCTGCGGTGGCAGGCCGCCTTCGAGGATTTCGTCCCACCCGATCAGGCGCCGGTCGTGCTTCTCCAGGAAGATCTCCAGGCGCTTGATGATGTGGCTCTGCATGGCCATTTCATCCTTGATGCCCAGTGCACGCATGCGCTGCTGCACCTGCTTCGAGGCTTCCCACTGGTCCTTGACTGCCTCGTCGCCTCCCACGTGCACGTACTTCGCAGGGAACAGTTCGATCACTTCTTCCAGCACGTTCTCGAGGAAGGTGACGGTGCTGTCTTCCACGTTGAACAGGTTCGGGAACACGCCCCATTCACTGATCGGCTTCAGCGGGGTGTCGATCGAACCCAGTTCCGGGTACGCGGCAATCGCGGCGGTGGCATGGCCGGGCACGTCGATTTCCGGAATCACCTGGATATGCAGCTTGGCGGCATAGGCGATCACTTCGCGGATCTGCTCCTGCGTGTAGAAGCCGCAGTACGGATGCTCCTGGCCATTGGCCGGATCGACGCCGCCATCACCCGCCGGCAGGCGGCAGCTTCCCACCTCGGTCAGCTTGGGGTAGCGCTTGATCTCCATGCGCCAGCCCTGGTCATCGGTCAGGTGCCAGTGGAAGGTATTGAGCTTGTGCGCGGCCATCGCATCGAGCACGCGCTTGATCTCGTCCAGGCTCTGGAAATGCCGTGCCGAGTCGAGCATGAAACCGCGCCAGCTGAAGCGCGGCGCGTCCTGGATCTGCACTGCGGGAAGCACGCCGTTGCTTCCGCCCGTGGCCAGCTGGGCAAGCGTGGTTGCGCCGTAGAACAGGCCGGTTTCGTTGCCGGCCTGGATCACCACGCCCTGCGCGGTGCTTTCCAGCGTGTAGCTCTCGCCGCTGTCACGGAAGGTGGGCACGATCTGGAAGCGGATGCCGCCCGGGGCGGCTGCCGTCTTGCCCTTGGCCGGCGTAAGGCGCGGACCGCCACTGCGCGCCAGCAGGTCGGTGAACTGGATGGCGACGCGCTGCGCGGCTTCGCCTTCGGCGTGCAGCGCGGTATCGGCGCGTACGGTGATGCCGCTGCCCTGGCCGCGCTGCACGGTGGCTGGCGCGGGAATCAGCATCAGGCTGCCGGTGCGTAGCTGCGGGCCGGGTGCTTCGGTGGCCGGCGTGGGATCGGCGGCCAGCGCCGGCAGTGCCGGCAGCAGGGCAATCAGGCTGCCCAGCAGCGCGCTGCGCATCCCGGCGCGGGAAGGCTTGACCATCGGAACGACTCCTTGGAACGGTGCGATGAACGCTATACATGAAAAACGCCGGGCCCGGAATGACCAGGCCCGGCGTGCGTGCACGACTCGGCGATGTTGCCGCCGCTGGATCAGTACTTGAAGCGGAAGTTGAGGTAGTACTGGCGACCGTTCTCATAGAACGCGCTCGGGATCGAGGCGCTCTGGTAGTACTTCAGGGTCGGGTTGTTGAGGTTCAGCGCATCGAAGCTCACGCTCATCCAGTCGGTAGCCTTGTAGCTGAGCGACAGCGACAGTGTGCCGAAATCATCCTGGTAGTACGGGCTCGCGCCCTTCAGACCGATCAGGAACGAGGACCGGTAGGTGTAGCTGACGCGCGCACCGAAGGTATCATTCTCGAAGTAGGCACCCACGTTGTAGGTGTTCTTCGAGGTACCCAGCAGGTTGTTGCTGCCGTCTTCCCAGGTGTGGGAGGTGCTGCCGTCGGCGTAGGTGTAGTTGGCGTTCAGGCCGAAGTTCTCACCCAGCGGCTGTTCGTAGGCGAACTCCATGCCGTAGACCTTGCCGTCGGCGTTGACCGGCACGGCGACCTGGTAGGCCTCCAGCTGGTTGCTCAGCTCGCTGTACAGCATCTGGGTCTGGGTGCCGAAGGCCACGTAGTCCTTCAGGTTCATCGAGTACGCGCCCAGCGACACCAGGCCGCGCGGCATGAAGTACCACTCCAGGTTGGCGTCGAAGTTGGTCGACAGCACCGGCTTCAGCTTCGGGTTGCCGCCACCGCCGACCTTGGTCAGGTCCGAACCCCAGGACGATGCGCCCAGTGCCGAGAAGTCCGGCAGGGTCTGGGTCTGCGACGCGGCGAAGCGGAACACCAGGTCATCGGCCAGATCGAACTTCAGGTTCGCGCTGGGCAGGATGCGGTCGTGCTTGTTTTCGAACGACAGCGCCTTCCATTTGCCGAACAGGCTGCTGACGTCGGCGTTGGCGATATCGCTGACCGCCTGGTAGGTGTCGATGTCCTGCTTGATGTTGACGTAGCGCAGGCCGACGTTGCCGCTCCAACGGTCGCCGCTGAAGTTGGCCTGGACATAGCCGGCGAAGTTCTTTTCGGCCACCTTCCACTCGGCGCCATAGTTGTGGCGACCGGTCGGGCCGTCATTGCCGGCCAGCCAGGTGGAGTTGTTGAGCACTGCGTCCTTCAGCGCACCGGGGGTGTAGTACCAGATGTTGCGCGGGAAATTGCCGCCGATGCCGCCGGCGAAGCCACCCGGGAAGCTGCCGGTGGGGGCGCCCTTCAGTGCGTCCCAGATCGCGCCCGGCGTTGCCCCTTCCGGCGACAGCGCCTCGCGCTTGTGGTCGGCATAGCGCACGCCGAAGTCGAGCGAGTTCAGCACGCCGCCATCGTTGAAGTACTGATTGAAGTCCGCCGTGAACCACTTTTCCTTGTCTTCGGCAGTGACTTCCTGGTTGCCCCAGGTGCCGAAGCTGGTCACGCCGTTCGGGCTGATGTCGCCGCCGACGTTCCAGTCCACCGGCGAACCGTTGCCGTGGGTGGTCCAGTTGGCGCCGCCGCCGTCAGCCACGGTCACTTCCGCGATGAACTGGCGCGGCGTGGTGCCGGTGCCCTTGGTGCTGCCGGCCTGGAACTTGGCGTTGAGGCTGTCGTTGATCTGCCAGTCGGCATCGAGGGTGATGTAGTTGCTCTTGGCGGTGGCCTCGCGGTAGATCATGTCGTACACCGCGTACGGCGTACCGGCGACGCCTGCGAAGTTGGCGTTGGTCAGCACGCCATCCTTGACCACATAGCCTGGCAGCGGGGCCTGGCCCGGGCGGGTGATCACGCCGGCGTCGTCCTTGTCGTCGCCCATGATCTTGCTACCCCACAACATGAAGTTGCGGTTGTAGTTGTTGGCTTCCAACTTGGAACTGAAGCCTTCCAGGCCCAGCGTCAGATTGTCGGCCGGCTTGAACTGCAGTGAGATCAGGCCACCCTTGCGCTCGCGGGTCTGCTCGAACAGGGTCGAGCCGAGCAGGGCGGGCGCATAGACACCGGCCAGGTCCGGGTTGGACTTGGCTACGGTGCCGTTCGGGTCGATCTTGAAGAAGCCCGACGGGATTTCCTGCGCTTCACGACGCAGTTCACGCTTCTGGCTGAACCCCTGCACCATCACGCCGAAGGTGCCGTCGTCGTTCTTGTAGTTGAACAGGCCCGACAGCTGCGGGTCGGTCGACTTGGCCTGGTCCGAGCGCACCGCGCCGATCGAGGCTTCAGCGGTGATCTGCTTGGAAAATTCCAGCGGCTTGCGGGTGAGGATGTTGACGGTGCCGGTGGTGCCGCCGTCCTGCAGCTTGGCCTGCGAGGACTTGTTCACCTCCACCGAGCGCACCAGTTCCGACGGCAGCAGGGTGTAGCTGACGCTGCGGCCGACATTGCTACCTTGGCTGAGCACGAACCAGTCGGCCGAGCCGACGCTGTGGCCGTTGATCAGGGTCTGGGTCAGGCTCGGGCTGGTGCCGCGCAGGCTGACACGGTCGGCTTCGTCGAAACCGCCTTCATCGGCGCTGGACGAGCTGATGTTCACGCCCGGCAGGCGCTGCAGGGTATCGGCCACGTTATGCGCGGGCAGCTTGCCCACGTCTTCGGCAGTGACCACTTCCACGCGCGCATTGGCTTCGCGCTTGGTGTCCAGCGACTTTTCCATCGAGCCACGGATGCCGGTAACGGTCACGGTGTCCAGATCGGTGGCGGTCGGGGCCGCCTGCTGCGCGTGCGCACTGAAGGCGATGCAGCTGACGATGGCGGCCGAAAGCAGGGTCTTGCGGGTGTTCATGATGTCTCTCCTCATCACTCGATTGGGTGCCGGCGGCGGTGTTCGGTTACGGTTGCGATGACATGCGCGGGGCGGCGGCGAAGTCCCGTGCGTTGGCGTGCCACGTACTGCGTGCTGCGATTGCGTTGAAGCCTGTTGCGGTGTCAGGCGGCCGATTGCTGCAGGTACCAGCTGGCAGCGCCGACCACGCCCAGCTGGCCGTGTTCGACGACCTTCACCGGGATGCGTGCCAGCGCTTCGCCCATCGGCCCCTTCTGAAGGTAGCGTTCGACGAAGGTGCTGGCGTGCAGGTATTCGCGGATCTGCGGCAGGATGCCGCCGGCCAGGTAGACGCCACCGTGGGCGCCGTAGAACAGCGCCATGTCGCCGATGGTGCTGCCGAGCAGGCCACAGAACACGTCCAGCGCCTGGCGCGCATGCGCATCGGTATCGGCCATGGCGGCGGCGGTGACTGCGTCGGGGCTTGCCAAGGTCGGCGCCTGCCCCTGCAGTGCACACACGGCTCGGTACAGGTTCATCAGGCCGGGGCCGGAGATCGCATGCTCGATCGACACGTGCGCGCGGTCGCGCTGCATGTGGCGGACGATGGCCATTTCCAGTTCGGTGCTGGCCGCCAGAGTCGGCTGGCCGGCCTCGGTGGCCAGAACCACCGGGCCGTGCGCGGTGGGGATCCACAGCGCGGCGCCCAGACCGGTACCGGGGCCGACCACCAGGGTCGGACCGCGTGCGGCGCTTTCCGGCCCGCACAGGTGCAGCACGCCACTGGCGTCCACCTGCGCGGCGGCGTAGGCCACTGCTTCGAAGTCGTTGACGATGTAGACCCGCTGCAGGCCGACGTCGGCTTCCACCTGGCGCGCCGACAGCGGCCACGGCAGGTTGGCGGTGATCACGGTGCCGTCCTCGCGGGCGTAGCCGGCGCTGGCGACCACGCAGTGCGTGGGCCGCGGGCCTTCGCCCAGGAAGTCGGACAGGATCGCGCTGAGACCGGCATGGTCGGCGTTGCGGTACTTGCGGTACTCCAGCACCTGCACCGGGTGGGCGGCATCGCCGCTGGCCTGGACCCGGGCCACGCGCACATGGGTGCCACCGACGTCGGCGGCCAGGAACGAGGGCGCAACGCGGGACAGGACATGGGCCGGGGCGGGGTGGCTGGCGGTCACGCGGGCTCCTGCTGTCAGGTGGGGCCGGCCCGGAACCGGGGCGGCGATTGTGGCGGAGTCTGTAACCGCGCTGACAACGATGTCAACGAGTTCGTGACACTTTCGTTGCTGCGTTGCAACGAACGCGGCGTGTAGTAAACGTTTACATGGTGTGAGTGCGGGTTTCACGTGGGAACCATTGCCGCACGTGGCTCTAGGACTGCCGCGCATTCAGCGGGGCGTACCGCGGTGGACTTGCGCAGTGCAGCACGAGGTTCACAGGGCTGCGCGTGGAAGTTGACAAACCGCGGCTGTCCATCGAAAGAATGTGACAACGTTGTTCCCAGCCACTCTCCGACGCCGCGTTCTGCGGCCGTCGCCGCAGGAGCCCTCCTGATGTCCGCCGTCCCCGCTGCAAGCGCGCGCCCGAACGTGGCCACCTCCATCGCCATCGTTGGCGTGTTGTTCTTCCTGATCGGCTTCTTCACCTGGCTCAACGGCCCGCTGATCACCTTCGTCAAGTTGGCCTTCGAACTCAGCGAGGTCGGCGCCTTCCTGGTGCTGATGGTGTTCTACCTGTCCTATTTCTTCCTGGCCCTGCCGGCGTCCTGGATCCTGCGCCGCACCGGCATGAAGAAGGGCCTGAGCCTGAGCCTGCTGGTGATGGCCGGTGGTGCCGCGCTTTTCGGTGAATTCGCCACCCAGCGCTGGTACCCGGGTGCGCTCGGCGGCCTGTTCGTGATCGGCAGCGGCCTGGCCCTGCTGCAGACCGCGATCAACCCCTACATCTCCATCCTCGGCCCGATCGAGACGGCGGCGCGCCGCATCGCACTGATGGGCATCTGCAACAAGATCGCCGGCATGCTGGCGCCGGTGCTGATCGGCACCCTGGTACTGCATGGCATCGGTGACCTGGACAAGCAGGTACAGGCGGCCGACGCGGTCACCAAAGTGGCCCTGCTCAATGAGTTCGCCGCCAAGATCCATGCGCCGTACCTAGCCATGGCGGGCCTGCTGGTACTGCTGGCCGTCGCCGTATTGTTCTCGCCGCTGCCGGAGATCAAGTCCTCCGAGGCCAACGCCACCCCGACGACCGCCGGCGCAGCCGAGCGCAGCAGCATCTTCCAGTTCCCGCACCTGTGGCTGGGCGTGCTCTGCCTGTTCGTCTACGTCGGCGTGGAAGTGATGGCCGGTGATGCGATCGGTACCTACGGTCATGGTTTCGACCTGCCGCTGGACCAGACCAAGATGTTCACCTCGCTCACCCTCGGCGCGATGCTCATCGGCTACGTGGTCGGCCTGCTGGTGATCCCCAAGGTGGTTTCGCAGTCGCGCTACCTGACCATTTCGGCGGTGCTGGGCGTGGTGTTCTGCCTCGGCGCCTGGGCCACCCACGGCTACGTATCGGTGGCCTTCGTGGCCCTGCTGGGCTTCGCCAATGCCATGATGTGGCCGGCGATCTTCCCGCTGGCGATCCGCGGCCTGGGCCGCTTCACCGAGACCGGCTCGGCCCTGCTGGTGATGGGTATCGCCGGCGGCGCGATCATTCCGCAGCTGTTCGCCGTGCTCAAGCAGCACATCGACTTCCAGCTGGTGTTCGTGCTGCTGATGGTGCCGTGCTACCTGTACATCCTGTTCTATTCGGTGGTCGGCCACCGCGCCGGCCTGCCGCAGGACAAGGCCTGATCGGCGATGATGGACGGCAGCCAACCCCAGGGAAAACCCATGCGCAGAGCGACCATCAAGGACGTTGCGGAGAAGGCCAAGGTCTCGCTGAAGACGGTCTCGCGCGTGATCAACAACGAGCCCTCGGTGATGCAGGCCACCCGCGCGCGGGTGCTGCGTGCCATTGCCGAGCTCGACTATGAACCCGATCCGTCCGCGCGCAACCTGCGCAGCGGCACTACCTTCGTGATCGGGCTGGTCTACGACAACCCGAACCCGTACCACATCATCGGCGTGCAGAACGGCGTGCTGGCCGCCTGCCGCGAGACCGGTTTCGGTCTGCAGATCCACCCCTGCGATTCCAGTTCGCCGCTGCTGGCCGACGAGCTGGCCGACTGGGTGCAGCGTTCGCGCCTGGCCGGGCTGGTGCTGACCGCACCGATGTCCGAGCGCCGCGACCTGATCCAGGCGCTGACCGCGCGCGGCATCAAGCTGGTGCGCATCATCGCCGCCACCGAAGACCCGGCCGATGGCGCCTGTGTGTTCGTGGACGACCGCGAGGCCGCCTACGAGATCACCGAGCACCTGATCCAGCTGGGCCACCAGCGCATCGGCTTCCTCTGGGGCGGCAGCTCGCACCGGTCTTCGGGCGAGCGCTACGCCGGTTACGAAGCCGCGCTGAAGGACTACGGCATGACCGTGGACAAGCACCTGGTGGTGCAGGGCGACTACACCTTCGATGACGGTTTCCGCGGTGCGCGCCGCCTGCTGGCGCTGCGCGAGCCACCTACCGCCATCTTCGGTTCCAACGATGAAATCGCTGCCGGTGTACTGGCAGCCGCAAAGTCGGCCGGCATGAACGTGCCGTACGACCTGTCCATTGCCGGTTTCGAGGACAGCCCGTTCTCGCGCCAGTCGTGGCCGCCGCTGACCACCGCCAAGCAGGCCACCGAAGACATCGCCCGCCACGCCGCGCGCCTGCTGATCGCGCAGCTGCGCAGCGATGCCTACGACGACGCGCCGGCGCCGCTGCACAACCAGGGCTTCGTGCCGCAGCTGGTGGTGCGTGGTTCGACCGCGCCGATGCGCCCCGCCGGCGCACGCCCCCTTCCTTCCGATCCTGCCTGAGCCTGCCATGTCGCTGTCAGACCCCACGTCCACCCTGATGTTCGCCGAGGCCGCTGAAGCGGCTGACGTGGTTGCCCGCCAGTTCTCGCGCAACCACGCCACCCTGGAATCCCTGGCCGCCAGCCTGCGTGCTGCGCCGCCGCCGTTCGTGGTCACCTGCGCACGCGGCAGTTCCGATCATGCCGCCACCTATGGCAAGTACCTGCTGGAAACCCAGCTGGGCCTGGTGGTCGCATCGGCCTCGCCGTCGGTGGGGTCGGTCTATGCCGCACCCCTGCAGCTGCGCGGCGCACTGTTCATCGTCATCTCGCAGTCGGGCAAGAGCCCGGACCTGCTGCGCAACGCCGAGGCCGCCAAGGCGGCCGGTGCGCGCGTGATCGCGCTGGTCAACGTCGAGGATTCACCGCTGGCGCAGCTGGCCGACACGGTCATTCCGCTGCACGCGGGTGCCGAAAAGAGCGTGGCGGCGACCAAGAGCTACCTGGCGTCGCTGGCCGCGCTGCTGCAGCTGGCCGCGTACTGGAAGCAGGACAGCAGCCTGCGTGCGGCGCTGGACCTGCTGCCCGACGCGCTGCGTGAGGCGTGGCAGTGCGACTGGAGCGCGGTGACCGAAGGCCTGGTCGAGGCCACCAACCTGTTCGTGCTCGGCCGTGGCCTGGGCCTGGGCGCGGCCCAGGAAGCGGCGCTGAAGTTCAAGGAAACCTGCAGCCTGCATGCCGAAGCCTACAGCTCGGCCGAGGTCAAGCACGGCCCGATGGCGCTGGTTGGCCGTGGATTCCCCGTGCTGGCCTTCGCGCAGCCCGATGAAACCGGCGCCGGCACCCGCGCGGTGGTCGAGGAATTTTCTGCCCGGGGCGCGCAGGTGTGGCTGGCCGGGGCCGGCGGCAACCTGCCGGTGGCTGCAGCGCCGCATCCGTTGTGCGCACCGTTGTTGACCGTGCAGAGCTTCTACCGCGCAATCAATGCGCTGGCATTGCGTCGTGGCTTCAACCCGGACCTGCCGCCGCACCTGAACAAGGTGACGGAGACGGTGTGATGGCAACCGTGCTGCGCAATGCCCGCATCCTGGCGGGCGATGAGTTCCGCGACGATCTGGCAGTGGTGATCGAAGAGGGCCGCATCAGCGCGCTGCTGCCCGATGCCGCGCCGCAGCTCGGCCACGCTGCCGAGCAGGTCGACCTGGGCAGTGGCTGGCTGCTGCCCGGCTTCATCGACGTGCAGGTCAATGGTGGTGGCGGCGCGCTGTTCAACAATACGCCGGACGTGGCGGCGCTGCGCACCATTGCGCAGGCGCATCGTCGTTTCGGTACCACCGCGATGCTGCCGACGCTGATCAGCGATGACGTGGCGGTGATGCGCGAAGCCATCGGTGCGATGCGCGACGCAATCGCTCAGGGCGTGCCCGGCGTGATCGGCATCCACCTGGAAGGCCCGTACATCGCGCCGGCGCGCAAGGGCACGCACGATGCCAGCAAGTTCCGCGTGCCGGATGAAGACGAGATCGCGCTGGCGGCATCGCTCGACAACGGCGTGACCCTGCTGACGCTGGCGCCGGAACGCGTGCCGCTGGAGACGATCCGCGCGCTGGTCGAGCGTGGCGTGATCGTTGCCGCTGGCCACACTGCAGGCACCTACGAGGAGATCCGCGCCGGCCTGGATGCCGGTGTGCGTGGCTTTACCCATCTGTACAACGCGATGTCGCCGCTGCAGGGCCGCGAGCCGGGCGCGGTGGGTGCTGCACTGGAAGACCGCGATAGCTGGATCGGCATCATCGTAGATGGCGTGCATGTGCACCCGGCCAGCCTGCGCGTGGCGCTGGCTGCCAAGCCGCGCGGTCGCCTGCTGCTGGTGACCGATGCGATGCCGCCGGTCGGTGCCGACGATCCCAGTTACGTGCTGTATGGCGAAACCATTACCGCCATTGATGGCGTGGTGCGCAATGCCGCCGGTTCGCTGGCGGGCTCGGCGCTGGACATGGCCACGGCGGTGCGCAACACCGTGCAGCTGCTTGGCCAGTCGCTGGCCGAAGCGGCACGCATGGCCTCGACCTACCCGGCGCAGTTCCTCAACGTCGATGATCGCCTGGGCCACATCGCCGAGGGCTACCAGGCCGACCTGGTGCTGCTGGATGACGCCCTGCAGGTGCGTGGCACCTGGATTGCCGGGCAGTACGAGGCCGCCTGATGAACAGTTCGCCGCCACGCCGGCTGGGCTCGATCGATGCCCTGCGCGGCATCACCGTGGCGGCGATGCTGCTGGTCAACAACCCGGGTGACTGGAGTGCGGTGTTCGCACCGCTGCGCCATTCGGAATGGCATGGCTGCACGCCCACCGATCTGGTGTTCCCGTTCTTCCTGTTCCTGGTGGGCGTGTCGATGGCGTTCAGCGTAGCGCCGCGCGCGCTGGACGTGTCGGCGCGACCTGCACTGGCGCGCGGCGTGCTGGAGCGCGCGCTGCGCATCCTGCTGGCCGGTGCGCTGCTGCACCTGCTGATCTGGTGGGCGTTGGATACCCATCACTTCCGCATCTGGGGCGTGCTGCAACGCATCGCGGTGTGTGCGGCGTTGGTGGGCGTGCTTGCGGTCTACGCGCGGCCGCGCGTGCAGGTGGGCGCTCTGATCGCGCTGCTGGTGGGGTACACCGTGTTGCTGCTGGGCATCGGTGACCTGGCGCCATGGACCAACCCGGCCAGCCGCCTGGATACCGCGTTGTTCGCGCCGTGGATCTATCAATGGCACGCCGATGCCGGGCTGGGCCATGACCCGGAAGGATTGCTGAGCACGCTGGGCGCGCTGGCCAGTACCGTGCTCGGGCTGTTGGCCGGAGGCCTGCTGCGCAGCGGACGTGCCGCGGCGCTGGCCGGGCTGGGTGTGGCGACTGCGGTATTGGGCCTGCTGCTGGCGGTGGTGCTGCCGTTGAACAAACAGCTGTGGACGCCCAGCTACGTGCTGTGGACCGGCGGCCTTGCCGCGCTGGCGCTGTGGCTGGGCCACCTGTTGATCGACCAGAAGGGCTGGCCGGCGCTGGGCCGGCGCTTCGGCGTCAATGCGATCACGGCGTATCTGGGCGCATCGGTGATGTCGGTGGTGCTGATGGCTACCGGGGTTTGGGGGTGGGTCTGGCAGCGATTGGCCACCGCAATGCCGCAGGCGCTGGAGCTGGCGTCCATGCTGCAGGCGCTGGTATTTGTCGCGCTGTGGTGGGGCGTGGCATGGTGGCTGGACCGGCGGAAGATCTATCTGAAGATCTGATGGCACCTCATCCACGCCATGCGTGGATGCTCTCCGCGCGGCCTGTGACCGCTGCAAAGATGAATAATTTCAGCCACGTGGAGGTGGCGTGATGGCCGATCAAGTTCGCAACTGAACTGTGATGGCCGCCACGCAATTTCACCTATCGAAACCGTTCACCACACGGCAGACTGCCTGCGCAGTACCGCATATCCGCAGTTCCTGATCCCTTGTCCAGGAGTGCTGTATGTCCCGTGCCGTTCCGCGCGCTTTCCGTCCGCGCCGCCTCACCGTTTCCGTGCTGCAGGCCCTGGCTGTCCCGTCCGTCATGCTGTTGAGTGCCAGCGTCGCCTGGGCCGGCTGTGACAGCGCCGCCCCCGTCGCCGGCCAGACGGTCACCTGCGATGCCAATGCGCCGAACCCGCAGACTGTTCCCATCACGGCCAATGGCGCGGCCGGCATCACCATCAATATCGCCAACACGGCACAACTGCAGCAGAGCGGTGGCAGCAGCGCGATTTCGCTTGTTGGTGCCGGTGGGCACCTGTTGTCCAACTTGGGCACGATCAGTTCGGTGGGCGGTGTGGCGGTCCAGCTCGGTGGCGGCAGCCGTGTCGAAAATGCGGGCAGCATCAGCACCGGCAACAACACCGCCCTGCAGTTCGTCGGTGCGGGCGACAGCGTGCTGGTCAACCGCGGAACGATCAGCGGGCGCACCGGCGTACAGTTCGATTCAGGCAACGACCGCCTGGACATGCAGGCCGGCAGCATCAGCGGCGGCGTCCTGCAAGGGGATGGCAACGATGTGCTGCTGCTGGGCAATGGCACCATCGACAGCGTCGACCAGGGCAACGGCGATGACCAGATGACCGTCACCGGCGGCACCGTCACCGGCCTGGTAGCGCAGGGCAGTGGCCGCGATGATTTCGTCATGAGTGGCGGCACGGTCGGCGCGCTGCAGCAGGGCGACAACATCGATACCTTCCGCATGAGCGGTGGCCGCATCATCGGCGCGTTCGAGGATGGCGACCAGGCGTGGATGACCGGTGGCCGCATCGGCCGCGTCAACATGAAGCTGGACAAGAACCTGTGGGACCAGTCCGGCGGCACCGTGGATGGCAATGTGGTGACCGGTTTCGACACCGATACCATCATCATCTCGGGTACCGCCTACATCGGCGGCAACATAAGCGTCAGCGGCGGCAACGACAGCGTGACCATTACCGACGGCACCGTGCGCGGGCAGGTACTGCTCAGTACCGGCGATGACACCTTCAACTGGAATGGCGGCGGCATCGTCTACGGCGCGATCGACATGGGCCCGGACAACGACGTGGCCAACCTCAGCAACCTCAACCAGGGCAACCTCGGTGCGGTGCCGCTGTTCGACGGCGGCAGTGGCATCGACCAGCTCAACCTCAGCAACGTCAAGACCACGGGCGTGGGCCGCTTTCAGAACTGGGAGACGATCCGCCTGGCCAACAGCACCGAGCTGAGCTTCGATGGCGACCTGGTGCTGGGCGACAGCGCAACCGGCACCGGCACGCTCACCGTGGATGACACCAGTACCGTGTATGCGGGCAGTGGCGGCCATGCCATCCGTCCGTTCAACAGTGGCGCACTGGTGGAGATGGTCAATGCCGGGCGCATCGACCTGACCGGTACCGGCGCGGGCGACGTGTTCACCGTGCGTGGCAATTATCGAGGCGATGGCGGTGGCCTTTACCTGCGTACCGTGCTGGGCGCGGACAACTCCACCAGCGACCGTCTGGTGATCGACGGCGGTACTGCCACCGGGACCACCGGCATCGGCGTGCTCAATGCCGGCGGTAGCGGCGCCGCCACGCTGGCCGATGGCATCCTGGTGGTGCAGGCCTTGAATGGTGGCCGCACCGCGCCGGGCGCGTTCTCGCTGTTCGCACCGGTCGCCGCCGGTGCCTACGAGTACTTCCTGTTCAAGGGCGGTGTCAGCGCTGGCACCAGCGAGAACTGGTACCTGCGCTCGACGCTGGTGACCGGCCCGACGCCGGCACCCAATGGCGGCGGTACTGCCGTACCACCACCATTGACGCCGCCGGTGGCACCACCGCCGCCGATCACCCCGGCACCGCCGCCGCCGCCCGAAGGCGCCACCGATCCGGATCTGACCGCGGGCGAGACCGCGCCGCCACCGCCGCCACCGGAACCGGCGCCGGTGGCGCCGCCCAGCGATCCGGCCGTGCCGGACGTGCCGGTGGCCGGCGGTGCGCTGCCCGGAACCGGTGCCCCGCCGACGCCGGGTGCACGCCCCGCCGAGGGCGCAGTGGTGCCGCTGTACCGCGTGGAGACTGCCACCTATGCCGTGGTGCCGCCGCTGCTGCGCGAGACCTCGCTGGCCAGCCTGGGTACCTTCCACGAGCGCCAGGGCGAGCAGCGCCTGCTGTACAACCAGGGCGCATTCCGCACCGCCTGGGGCCGGTTGGTGGGGCAGAGCAGCGAGATCCACTGGAAGGGGGATGCGCAGCCCGGCTTCGATGGCGATGTGATGGGCCTGCAGGCCGGCCTCGACGTGTGGGCTGCGGCGTCTGACAACCACCGCAACCAGATCGGCGTGTTCGTCGGCCGCACCCGCGCGCAGGGCAAGACCACCGGCCTGGCACTGGGCTGGGAGAACGTGCAGGTGGGCCAGAACCGCCTGGACGACAAGCACGTGGGCCTGTACTGGACCTTCACCGGCAGCAGTGGCGGCTACATCGATGCTGTGGCGATGCAGAGCCGCTACGACGGCCGCGTGCGTTCCTCGCGTGGGCTCGGCTTCGGCATTAAGGGCGATGGCACCAGCGTGTCGGTGGAGTCGGGCAAGCCGCTGCTGCGGTTTGGGCAGTCGGCGTGGTGGTTGGAGCCACAGGTACAGGTGATCTGGCAGCGCACCTCGCTGGACGACCGCCGCGATGAGGTGTCGAGCGTGCGTTTCGACAACGACAACGCCTGGACCGGCCGCATCGGCCTGCGTCTGGCCGGCGACTACCAGCTGGCCGACAACGGCTGGCAGCCGTATTTCAAGCTGAATTACTGGCATGGTCGTTCCGGCGAGGACCGCATCCGCTTCGACGACGACACGATCATCAATTCGCAGCGCTCACGCGCGCTCGAAGCCGGTGTCGGCGTGGTAGGGCGCTTCAACCGCACCATCAGCGCGTACGCGGTGGCCGACTACACGCGCGAGCTGGGCGGTGACCGCAATGAGAAGCGCCGCATCATCGAAGGCAACATCGGCCTGCGCGCGGACTGGTAGCGCCGGGCCATGCCCGGCGGCATGACCCGCTCTGGTAGGTGTCGACCTTGGTCGACACGAACCCCGCCGCCGTCATGACTCTGTAGAGCCGAGCCATGCTCGGCTGCTTCAGTCGCAATTTCCCCAAGCCGAGCATAGGCTCGGCTCCACAGAACACTAGCGCGTGGCGAGATCGATCCCACCGCGGCTATCCTACGGCTTCGATACATGACAAGGAGTCGTCGATGCTGGACCTAAGGAATGTCCGTGCCGCCATGCTCACCACGCTGCTGCTTTCATCTTCGGCCGCAGTTGCAGAGGAGACAGTAGAGCTGCCGTCGCCGGAAGCGCGTGAGCAGATGCTGCAGTTGTTGGAAACCCAGTCCTTGTACCGTGGCCGCGTAGATTGGAACGACGTGCGCGCGCGCCTGAACGCGGCAGGCGACGACCGCGCGCAACAGCGACGTGTTCTGGATGAGGCCGCCGCACGCAGCAGCGGAGGCCATGGCCGTTGGTTTTCACCAAGCGAGCAGCGTCAGCGTTCCGAACGTGCTCAGCGCTTGAATGCCGGTCAGGCGACCGACCTCGCTGCCCCCAGTCATGCCAATCCCCGCATCGGCGTGCTTCGGGTGAGCCCCTTCGTGGAAGACCTGCAACGCAGCGAATCGGAACGCTATGAAGCACGCAAGGTCTACGCGCTGGCGTTGCAGGGGCGTATCGCTGGCCTGGATGACGGCACGCGGTGCGGCTGGGTAGTGGATGTAAGCAGCAATGGTGGTGGCAACATGTGGCCGATGTTGTTTGGTTTGTTGCCATTGCTGCATGGAACGCAGGATACGCAGGGGGCGTTGATCGGCGCCTTCCGTAGTGCCGATGGATTGCTGTGGTGGCGGCAGGCGGAAGGTGAAGTCGTGCAAGGAAATGCCTCGATGCTGCGTTCACGACAGGGCGCGTATCGGTTGCGTGCGGGCACGGCGCCGGTGGCGGTGGTGATGGGGGCAGGCACTGCAAGCTCCGGCGAAGCAGTGGCACTCGCGTTTCGAGGGCAACCTGGGAGTCGCAGTTTCGGTCAGCCGAGCGCGGGCTTTTCTACCGGCAATCGACCGACGACGCTGGTGGACGGTACCACCTTGTTGTTGACCCACAACGTGATGACCGATCGTAACGGGCAGGGCGACGGTGGCAGAATGCAGCCGGATCAGGCTACGGCCAGCGGGCCGGCCACCCTTGCCGCCGCCCAAGCCTGGCTGCTGGCCCAGCCCGCCTGCCAGGCGCGCTGACCCATGATCCTGATCGGCCAGCAGGAACGGGTGCTGATCGTCGGCCCAACCGAAACCCACCACTGCCTGCGCTGCCAGACGGAAAGTGAGTTCGCGCCGCAGCTGCGCTACAAGATGGCGCGCATCGACCTGCTGTTCGGCCTCACCTACCATCGCCGTTATGAGCTGGCCTGCACCCGGTGCGGGCACGGCTGGGTGCTGGACACCGACACCATGGACCAGCAGCTGGGCGGGGTGCCGATCCCGTGGCGGCACCGCTTCGGCCTGCCACTGATGCTGGTGGTGGTGGCCGGTCTGGCTGCGTTGGGCTGGCTGTGGCGGCATGGATTCCTCGGTTGAGGAGCGGGCCTGCTAAAGTCTGCCCTGCAATCACGTACCGGAAGCGACCATGGACCACGACACCCCGTTCGACCCCCTCAACGACCTCGAGGTGCGCCTGCTGCAGGCCCAGGACGGCACGCTGACCGCAGCGCAGTTCCTCGATGGCCTGCTGACCTCGACGGCGTTCGTGCTGCTGGACAAGGCCATTGGCGAAGATGGCGCCTGGGACGAGAGCATCTCGCCGCTGGTGCTGACCAGCGAAAGCGGCGAACCGATGTTCGCGGTGTTCACCGCCCCCGAGCGCGCGGGCCTGTGGCACGAGCAGCTGCCGCAGTTTGCGCATGCCATGCCGATCGCGGTGCACGCGCTGCTGGCCGGTATCGGCGACGGCGTCGGCCTGGTGCTGAACCCGGGCCTGGACGTGGGCATGGAGATGATTCCCGATGCCGTGGCCCAGCTGAAGCAGCGTGCGGCGGCGATCACCCGCGGCATGGCGCATTGAGATTGATGGCATAGAAATCGAGCCGTCCTCTTCGTTCCTTGCTGCTAGGCATTGATATGCCATTCGATTTGGGAATGTAAGAGCAAGAGCATTGGTGAAGAGCTTAAGAGCGAATATGCTGTTCAAGGAGAGAGTAGCTATGCGGTCGATAGGTGTTGGTCTAGTTTTCGCTGTTTTCTCTGTAATCCATGCTTTTGAATCCAAAGCGGAAACAGTTACATATATTCATACTGATGCTCTGGGGTCAGTAGTTGCCGAGTCAGATGAGACTGGCCGGGTGACAAAGCGCTATAGCTATGAGCCGTACGGAGCGCAGATTGGAACTGGTATTGAAGATGGAGTGGGTTACGCCGGGCACGTGAGTGATTCGGCGACTGGGCTGAGCTACATGCAGCAGCGCTATTACGATCCAGGCTTGGGGCGTTTCTTGTCAGTAGATCCAGTCACAATGTACGGGAATGGTGACGGGAGACATTTCAATGCCTATGCATATGGATTCAACTCACCCTATACATTCAAAGATCCTGATGGCCGTTGTCCAATCTGCCCAGCCCTGTTTGGAGGCGCCGGTGGCATGGCGGTGGACTATGGGATTCAGAAGTACATGAATCCCGGAAAGCCAATCAACAAGACAGAGCTGGCAATTGCCGGCGTTGCTGGAGTTGTAACTGGTGGTACCGGCGGCCTGGTGGTTGGAGCCCTGGCGAGAGGGACGATTTCGATCGGTCAGGTCGTAGCAATTCAAGCGACGGTGGGTGCCGCGACTGGTGTTGCGGGTACGGCTGCACAGGGCGCAATCGAAGGAACACCAGTGACAAGCGCTCAACTGGGCTTATCGGCTGTCGGCGGGAGTGTTGGCAGTTTGGCGGGCAGCGGAATTGGAAAACTCGCTGGAGACTTTTCGCAGGCGTCTACTCAAGGGGCAGTGAGTAATATGATGAAGGCGCCAGTGAGTTCACCTGCTGGCATCGGTGCACATATTGCAGAGGCGACTGCGAGCGCCGGCGCAATTGGAGCAAAGCAAGGGGCGGTACAGGGTGCATTGTCTAATGCGGGCCAACGCGGTGCTGATGCCGCAGTTGGAACTGGACAGAAAATCGCTGAGGACAGGTTGAAGTGATGAGATTTTTTAATCGATCTCTCCTTGTGTACGAGCTTGGGCTTCTAGTCGTATTCATACTGGTCGCATTCTTCATCACCCGGTTCAATCCGGTGGAGACGCTCCGGTTGGGTGGATGGCTGTTCCTCTTGATGCAACCCATCTTGTTGGGTGCTCATGCTGTCGACCATTTTTCGCGTAAGCGTCGTCGATAGACGGGCGATCGGTGCCGGCCAGCAGCCGGCATCACCAGGTGCTTCAGCGTGCGGCGGCGATGGCTTTCACCCGCGCCTTGGCCAGCGCTTCACCGATGGCCGGCCCCCTCAGGTGTGTCGTATCCAGATCCCGTGCCTGCACTGACAGCGCCGCCTGGTGCAGGCGCTTGAGCGTTTCGCCCTGTGGGTAGTCGGCGTCCTCGAAGCCGAGCCGGCCGCGCTTGTCGGCCTCGCAGCACAGTGCGATGCGGGCCACGCGCTCCGGCCGACGCAGCGCATCACAGCGGCCCAGCAGTTCCAGCACGGTGGCATCGCGCAGTTCGTCGATGCGGTGCACGTTCAAATGCTCGCGGCAGACCGCTTCAGCCAGCTGCTGGTGTTCGGCGGGAATCTTCAATCGTGCGCACAAGGCCTTCAGCGGCTTGATGCCGCGCTGCTCGTGCATGATGTGGCGCGGCCATTCCTCCGGCGGGGTCAGGCCCTTGCCGAGATCGTGGGTGAGGGCCGCGAAGCCGACCAGGTCATCACCCGGCGCCAGTTTCGCGGCCATGTCGCTGACCATTTCCTGGTGGATGCCGGTATCGACTTCAGGGTGGAATTCAGCACGCTGCGGCACGCCGTACAGCGCTTCCAGTTCGGGCAGGATCGGGCCCAGGGCATGCGCATCGTGCAGCGTGCGCAGGAAGGCGGAGGGCCGTTCACTGACCAGCGCCTTGCGCAGTTCCTGCCAGACGCGTTCCGGCACCAGCGCGTCCAGTTCACCGCTGGCGGCGACCTCGCGCATCAGTGCCATGGTCTCTTCGGCGACGGTAAAGCCCAGTGGTGCAAAACGGGCCATGAAGCGCGCCGCGCGCAGCACGCGCAGCGGATCCTCAACGAAGGCCGGCCCGACATGGCGCAGCACGCGCTGTTCCAGGTCACGGACACCGCCATAGGGATCGACCAGCGTGCCGGTATCTTCGTCGCAGGCAATCGCGTTGATGGTGAAGTCACGGCGCTGCAGGTCCTCTTCCAGCGTCACCGCCGGATCGGCATCGACCACGAAGCCGCGGTAGCCACGGCCGGATTTGCGCTCGGTGCGCGCCAGCGCGTATTCCTCACCCGTCTTCGGATGCAGGAACACCGGGAAATCGCGGCCGACGGCGGTGTAGCCCTGCGCTTCCATCTGCGCGGGCGTGGCACCGACCACCACCCAGTCATGGTCGCCGGCAGGTCGCTGCAGCAGGCGGTCACGCACGGCGCCGCCGACAAGATAGATCTTCATGGCTGGAATCATCGCATGCCCGGCGCAGATGCACCGGTAGTGCCGGCCGCTGGCCGGCAACCGCAGTCACCCCGAAGCTGCCGGCCAGCGGCCGGCACTACCGATACAGCGGCCAGCCTGATCCAGGCCGGCAGGCTCATCGTTTCCCTCCCCAGGGCGTGGACACCGGGGAAGGCCGGCCAGCAGCCGGCAGTACCGTGTTGCGGTCAATCGCCGCCCTGCTCGGCGTCGGCCGCGCAGCTGAAGCGCTTGCGCTTGTCCACCAGGCGGCCCATCAGGCGGTCGCTCAGCGGCAGCGCATCACCATTGAGGCGCCAGTCGTAGATCACGCTGAAGGCCAGCACGCGGGCCACGTACTCGCGGGTTTCCTTGTAGCTGATGGTCTCGATCCACAGATCCGGATCGAAGCCCGGGCGCTGGCCCTGCCAGCGTGCTGTCGGCGTCGGCCCCGCGTTGTAGGCGGCGATGGTCACGTACGGCAGGCCATCGTACTTGTTCATCAGCTGGCGCAGGTAGGCGGTGCCGATCGCGATGTTGGTGTCCGGGTCGTACAGGCTGTCGGCGCCGCCGTAGCCGGTCAGGCCGATGGACTTGGCCACGCTGGCACCGGTGGCCGGCAGCACCTGCATCAGGCCCATGGCGTTGGCAGGCGAGCGCGCACGCGGAGTGAAGGTGCTTTCGGCTCGGATCTCCGCAGCCACCCAGGCCGGGTCGATGGCATTGCGTGCCGACTCGCGGCGGATGGTGGCGTCGTGGTGCAGCGGGAAACGCAGGTCGTACAGGCGCTGTTCCTGCGGCTGCTTGCCGAGCGCGAACACGGCGCGGTCGAACCAGCCGTTGTCCTGCGCGACACGTACCGCCAGGCGGCGCTGGGTGTCATCGAAGCGCGACAGCGCGCTGTTCCATTCGGCCACGGCCCAGCCGGCACGGTCGATCTGGTACAGCGCCATCGCGCGCTGGATGGCCGGATCGCGCGCGACTACTGCCTGTGCCTGCGCGCTGTCATTCGGCTTCCACGGGCACAGCGTGTAGCCCTGCTGCAGCTTGTCGGCGGCCAGGAAGCCATGGAAGGTGGGGGCACGCGCCGCATCGCGGAACAACGGCTGCGCCTGCTGGGCCTGGCCGGTCTTCTCCAGCATCCGGCCTTCGAAGTAGCGCCAGCGCGGGTCGCTGCGCTGCTTGCTGCCCATCTTGCGGATGGCGGTCAGCGCCGCCGGCCAGTCGCCGCGCGACATCGCTTCGCGCACGCGCCATTCGTGCAGGCGTTCGTCATACGCCGATTCCGGCACCGCGTTGAGGCGGCGCGCCGAATCGGGCAGGTAGGAGGCCACCGTCCACAGCGCGATCTGGTACAGCACCTGGCCCTGCTGGTCGGCACTCAGGCCGAGCGCCTGGGCGTACTGCGGCAGCTGCTGCTCGGTGGCGCCGGGGTCGGCCTTGGCCAGCTTGGCCAGGCCATCGGTGGCGATGCGCCGGCTGCGCTCGTTACGCGGCCAGTTCAACGCGCTGGCGTTGGGCTTGTCGACAAAGGCGGCGTAATTGTTCGCCAGCGCCAGGTCGGCGGCGGGCAGGCCGCGTGCGGCGCTGCGCATCACGGCGGGCTGCTGGGCATCGGCGGCGGCATCGATGCGTTCCCAGCGCAGGGCGTCGCTCAGGCCGCCTTGTGCCTGCAGCACGGCAAAAACGGCATCACAGCCATCCGGCAGCGACTTGCCGTTCTTGCGCCACAGGTCCTGCGCTTCACTGATCCACTGCGGATCGACCTTGCCCGTCACCTGGCGCGCGGTCAGCTGCGCACAGCGCAGGCCGGTGTTGTCGGTGGGCGCCCAGTTGGCGAGCAGGGTGGACCAGTCCTGGCGGCGTGCGAGCGAGGGCAGCCACACGCTGCGGAAGGTGGTGGCCACGGCCTGGCCGTCATAGCGCTTGAGGAAGGCCTGTGCCTGCGCGGTATCGACGGTGTCGATGTTACGGCGCAGGTTGGCGTACTCCAGCCATCCGTAAGCCGGATGGCGGCTGAGTGCAGCGGCCTGGCCGGGATCGAACTGGCCGCGTTCGGCGGCTGCGATCGCGGCCTTCAGCTGCGCGTTCTGGGCGTCGAGGGACTGGGCGTTGGCGCAGCCGATCAGCAGCGTGGTGGCCAAGGGCAGCAGGGACAGGGCAGTTGAAGTGCGTCGGGTCATGGCGACCAGCATAGCGGGCGATGGCTGAATTCAGTTTCGCATTGCGTGCACGCCGAGCGTCGGCAACGACAGCTGAATGACCCCGCGCAGGCCACTGCCGCAGGGGACGGGAGGCGTCGTAACGTCGGCCTTGGGCGAACGGCCCGGCTGCAGGGAGCGGCACATGGCGTTCAGTAGCGCAGGAAGAAGCGGTCCGCTGGCGGACATCAATGTCACGCCACTGGTGGATGTGATGCTGGTGCTGTTGATCATCTTCATCGTGACCGCGCCGATCGTGGCCCGGCCGATTGCCGTGCAGCTGCCACAGACCACCGATCGCACGATCGATCGCCCCGAACCGCCAGCGCCGATCGAGCTGCGCCTGGATGCTGCCAACCAGCTCAGCTGGAATGGCCAGCCGATGGCGATCGGCGAACTGCAGGCGCGCCTGCAGGCACAGGCGGGCGAACATGCCGGCAACCTGCCGGAGCTGCGCATCGCCACCGATCCGGCGGCCGAGTACGAAGGCATGGCGAGGATTCTGGCCGCGGCCGAGGCGACCGGTATGGAGCGGATTGCCTTCGTGCGATAGAGCGTTGTCTCACTGCCGCTCATGCGGTGATTGCTGCATGAGCGGCGCTTGCCCCGCTGACAGCGTTGCATCGAGGATCCGCAGAAAAGCCATTTCAATCTGCGCTGGAACCGGGGTCGGATTTGCTCGCCACTTTCCGCTCTCAGGGTCATGTTCAACGTCGAAAGCAGTCAACTCGGCTCTCTCGAAATCCACCACAACCGTCAGTCCCTCGCCTGAGGCCAGGGCCGCATCGCTGGGAGAGGGGCAGTCGTTGCACTCGATCACGCCGCCCGCTCTCGATTCGCCTGCCAGGAAAAGAAGCAGCGTCATCACCATCGTAATGCCCGGCGCGCCACTTGCTGGTTTCATGATCGATCCTCCTGCGATTGGCTGGAGGTTCGAGTCTGCACCGGACCGATCAGCGGGGCCTTCTGAATCAAGCAATTCCAGACTACTCCTGAAACGGTTCGGCAAAGACCTGTTCGATAAATGCGGCAACTCCCGGCGCGCGATGTCGCGGCCGGCATCAAGGCCGCGTGCCGTGAACACCATCGCAAGGTCATAACTGCAGCTATCTGACGCAAAGCGCCTGTAATTGCGTCAATTCCACGTGAAAGAGTGTCGACCGTCACGCCGGGCCTTTTACCACTTGTTTACAAAGGAGACGCTGCCGCCATGCAGGGGGAGCGCGGCAGTCCATGTCCCGACATTCCTTTGGAGAGAGAGCGAATGAATTACCTGCACCACCGCCCGTTGGCGGTTGCCGTCGCGCTGTGCGTGATGGCCCTGGCACCGCTGGGTGCCGCTGCACAATCCACCACCAACCTCGATGCGGTGGAAGTGACCGGCACCCGCATCAAGCGCGCTGAAGTCGAAGGCCAGGTGCCGATCCAGACATTGACGCGCGGTGACATCGAACGCACCGGCCTGACCTCGATCGGCGAAGTGCTGCAGCAGCTCACCGGTTCCGGTTCGGCGCTCAACGCCAAGTTCAACTCGTCCGGCAACTTCGGTTTCCCGCCCGATGGCAGTGGCGTGGGTGCTGGCTCGGCGCAGGTCGACCTGCGCCACCTGGGGGCCAAGCGCGTGCTGGTGCTGGTCGATGGCATCCGCTGGGTCAATGAGTCGTCCGCCTCCGGCGTCGGCTCGGCCACCGATCTCAATACCATTCCGTTGGCCATCGTCGAGCGCATCGAGGTGCTGGAAGATGGCGCGTCGTCACTGTACGGCTCCGATGCCATTGCAGGCGTGGTCAACATCATCACCCGCCGCGATTTCGATGGTGGCCAGGTGACGCTGAACTACGGCGAGTACAGCAAGGGCGACGGCACGCAGAAGGGCGTGGACCTGGCCTGGGGCAAGAGTGGCGACCGCTTCAGCCTGTTCCTGGGCGCCAGCTGGACCAAGCAGGACCCGGTATTTGCCAAGGACCGCGAGCAGTCGCGCTTCCCGATTCCCGGCACCGGCCTGGCGTTCGGCAGCGGTGGCATTCCGCAGGGCCGTTTCATGTTCACCGACCCGAACACCGGTGCGGTGCAGAACATCGTGCCCAATACCGGCGTGAGCAATCCGCGCTACGACGGCAGCGCCGGCTGCAGCCGCACGGATGACTACCACTGCTTCACCACCGCCGACCGCTTCAACTTCGCCGAATACAACATGGTGCTGACGCCGTCGGAGCGCAAAGGCCTGTTCGGTCAGTTCCGCTTCGACATCACCGACAACGTGCAGTGGTACGTCAAGGCACTGGGCAACCGTCGTGAGTCGACCAACCAGGCCGGCCCGGAGCCGCTGTTCTTCGGCCCCGATGGCGCCACCGGCAATCCGCTGGCCGACAACATCGTGGTCTCGCGCCTGAACCCGTACAACCCGTTCGGCTTCGATCTCGTTTCCGGCGACAACATGAGCCTGATCGGTCGTCGCCCGGTGGAAGGCGGTGCGCGCGTGTTCAAGCAGAAAGTGGACACCACCTACTTCGCCACCGGCCTGGTCGGTGACTTCCATGCCGCCGACCGCAGCTGGTACTGGGACGTCAACGGCATGTACAGCAAGAACAAGGCCGAACAGACCAACTACGGCAGCTATGACATCTACAAGGTGAACATGGCGCTGGGCGATCCGGCGGTGTGCGCGGCCACGCCGGGCTGCGTGCCGCTGAACATCTTTGGTGGCGTCGGTTCGATCACCCCGGACATGCTGAAGTGGATCCAGCCGGTGGTGCGCGACCGCAGCCAGAACGAGCTGAGCCTGTTCACCGCCAACCTGTCCAGCGAGCTGTTCTCGCTGCCGGCAGGTCCGGTGTCCTTCGCCACCGGTTTCGAGTACCGCAAGTACAAGGGCTCCTATCAGCCCGATCCGCTGACGGTGATTGGTCACTACAACGGCGTGCCGTCGCAGCCGACCTCCGGTTCCTACGATGTCAACGAGGCTTACCTGGAGTTGAGCGTGCCGATCTTCGCCGATTCCTCGTTCGGCAAGAAGCTGGACCTGAGCCTGGCCGGCCGTTATTCGGACTACTCCACCTTCGGTGGCGAGTTCACGCCCAAGTACGGCCTGCGCTGGCAGGTGACCGATGATTTCGTGCTGCGCACCACCTACGCCGAGGGCTTCCGCGCGCCGTCGATCGGTGAACTGTACGGCTCGGCGGCGCGTGCCGACCTGCAGCTGTTCGATCCGTGCTCGGTGGGCCTGGGCGGCACGCCGCCGCGTGGCAGCGCCGCCAACTGTGCCGCGCTGGGCGTGCCGGCCGGCTTCCAGCAGGCCAACTCGCAGATCTCGGTGACCACCGGCGGCAACCGCGAGCTGGACCCGGAGCGCTCGCGCAGCTTCAGTGCCGGCTTCGTGTGGAGCCCGTGGTTCGGCAACAATGCCTCGTGGTCGGAGCGCTTCGATGTGGAGGTGACCTTCTACCGCCATGCCATCGACGGTGCGATCCAGGCAATCAACGCGCAGACCCAGCTGGACCTGTGCGTGGAGACGCTGGACCCGGTCTACTGTGATGGCATTACCCGTGCAAGCACCGGTGCGGTCAGCAGCTTCAACAACCGCCTGACCAACCTGGGGTCGATCAAGACCGACGGCTGGGACGTGGATCTGTTCTGGACGCTGCCGCAGACGTCCATCGGCCAGTTCAAGCTGGGCTGGAAGAACACCTTTGTCGGCCGCTACGAGGCCACCGGCGCGGCCGGGCAGAAGCAGCCGCAGAAGCCCGGCGTGGAAGTGGCTGACAGTTCGATTCCCGAATGGACCAGCAACGCCAGCATCGGCTGGACGCTGGACCGCTGGAGCGCCAACTGGACGGTGCGGCACATCTCCGAGCTGACCGAGAACTGTGGCGATGCCGCGGCCTTCCCGGTGTGCAGCAACCAGGCTGCGGGTACCAACACGCTGTCGGCCACCACCTTCCACGACATGCAGGTGGGCTACAAGATCGACTGGATGAAGGGGTTGCAGCTGACCGCCGGCCTGAACAACGTGTTCGACAAGGATCCGCCGATCTGCCTGTCGTGCTCGTTGAACGGCTACGACGCCTCGACCTACGACATCCCGCGTGGCCGTTACTGGTACCTGCGCGCGGACCTGCGCTTCTGATGTGAGGGTGGCAGCGCCGGACAGTTCCGGCGCTGCCTTGCGGATGTAGCGCCGAGCCCGCGCTCGGCTGATTCTCTGAGCCGAGCATGGGCTCGGCTCTACAGGTGCGGCGCGGTCGTACCCCGCGTCTGATCAGAACGCCCAGGTGAACGTCAGCGAGCCGTTGCGGCCATCGCCGTAGGCACCGTAGCCGTTGATCTGCGACAGGTACTTCTTGTCCAGCAGGTTGTTGAGGTTGGCCTGCACGCTGAACTCCGACGAGATGCGGTAGCGCACGAAGGCGCTGACCAGTGCGTAGCCGCTCTGCTCGATGCGGCCGTAGGCCGGCACCGGGTAGTAGATGCGGTTCTGCCAGTTGGCACCGCCACCGACGGTCAGTGCCTGCAGCGACTGCGGGGTGTAGCTGGTGAACAGCTTCAGTGCGGTCTGCGGCAGGTTGGTGTTGATGTCGGCGTCGTTGATGTCCTTGGCCACGTAGCGCGACGCACCGAAGGTCGCATTCCAGCCCGGGGCGAGTTCGCCGTTCACCTCGAACTCGAAGCCGCGGCTGACGGTGCCGCGTGCAGCGCGATAGGCGAACTCGTTCTGGCTGCCCAGCACCGGCTCACCGGTGGCCTGGCCGACGTTGTCCTGTTCGATGCGGAACACGGCCAGCGAGGCGTTCAGGCGGTTGTCGAACCACGCGCCCTTGACGCCAACTTCGTAGCTCTTGCCATCGACCGGATCGAGGTAGCCGCCATTGCGGTCCTTCAGCGTCTGCGGCTGGAAAATTTCGGTGTAGCTGGCGTAGGTCGAGTACGTCCCGTTGATGTCGAAGACCAGGCCGGCGTACGGCGTGGTCACCTTGTGCGCGCGGTCGGCGCCTTCACCCTCGCTCTTCCAGTCAGTGTAGCGTGCGCCAATGATCAGCTTCAGCGGATCGGCCAGCGACAGGCGCGCGGCCGCGTAACCGGCCTTCTGCGTGATGGTGCCCTCGCTGGCCAGGGCCAGCGGGTTCCAGTTCGGCTCACCGATCTTGCCCGTCCAGTTCAGATAGCTGGCGAACGGATCCCAGGCCTGGCCCGGGCCACCGACCTGGTAGTCGCCGTAGTTGGCGTACTCGCGCCTGTTGTAGCTGAGGCCGGCCATCAGCTGGTGCTCGCGGCCGAACAGCTGGAACGGGCCGTCAATGTAGCCATCAACGCCGGTGACCTTGCGCTCAGTGTTGTAGAAGCCTGCGGATGGCGAGATGCCCGCGCCGGTGGTCCTGTCGAAGTTCGATTCGCCCGTGGTCCAGTCGTTGTAGGCCGGGTAGAACAGTTTGTCGTCGGCCTTGGTCTCATCGTGCGTGGCGCCAACCTTGAACTTCCAGCCATTGCTGAAGGCGTGCTGCAGGGTGGCGAAGGCGCGCTTGCTGGTGGTGTCCCAGTAGGTCCAGTCCGGGCTGGCGTTGAACGATTCGTCGTAGCCGGTGCGCGAGCCATCCGAATACAGCATCGGGAAACCGCCCCAGGTCGCGCCGTTGGCGCGCTTCTGCTGGTAGTCGTAGCCCACGCTCAACTGGGTGTCCGGAGTCAGGTCGGCGTCGATGACGGCATAGCCCAGCGTCTTGCGCTGGTTGTAGCGGTCCATCTGGCCATCGGTGTCCAGGTAGCTGCCGATTACGCGGCCGCGCACCGTGCCACTGGCGTTGAGCGCGCTGCCTACGTCCACGGTGGTGCGGGTGCGGCCCCAGCTGCCGACGTTCACCGACACGCTGCCGGCCAGCTCGGCACTGTCGGCATGCTTGCGGATCAGGTTCACCGACGCGGACGGATTGCCGGCACCACTGAGCAGGCCGGTGGCGCCACGCACCACTTCCACGCGGTCGTACAGCGCAAGGTCCAGGCCGGAATCACCGTAGCTCCAGTTCTGCACCATCTGCGTGGGCAGGCCATCGAACTGGTAGGCGTCGATGTAGAACCCACGTGCGTAGAACTCGGTGCGCTCGCTGTCGGACTGGGTACTGGTCACGCCGGTGGTGTTGGCCAGCACGTCGATGATGTCGTCCAGGTTCTGATCTTCGATGCGCTGGTGGCTGATGATGCTGAGCGACTGCGGGATCTCGCGCGGTGCCAGGTCGAAGCGGGTACCGGCCGAGGTGCGGCGCACCGAATAGCCTTCGGCGCGTTCGCCCTTGACCACCACCTTGTCGAGGGTGGTCGGATCGGCGGCGGTGTCGGCGAAGGCGGCCGGGGCCACGGCGCAGAGAACGGCGAGCACGGCAACGGACAGCCGTTGCGGCTGCGGGGTACGGAAGGCGGAACGGGTCATGGGGGTCCTGGACGAGCACGCGCGCTCGGCCGGCATCCAGAAGGCGAGGCGCTACGGGTAGGGGGAGGGCGGGCAGGCCGTCCTGGCGCCACCGGAAACGAAAGAAATCGTAATACGAACTATTCCTATTTACAAATGAACGAATCGATCCGATGATCCGGGTGTGGGCTGGGTCAGCGCAGCAGCGGGAGTGGATCGCGCGCGCCGTCGGTGCCGTAGATGCCCCAGTGCAGGTGCGGCGGCGTGCCCTTGGCATTGCCGCTGTCGCCTACATGCCCGAGCAGGTCGCCGGCCTGGACCACCTGGCCGCGCGCCAGGCCCTCGGCCCAGTCGTCCAGATGGGCGTAGTAGTAACGTTCACGCCCGGGCCCGATCACCCAGACCTGGCGGCCACCGAGGCCGCGCTCGCTGACATCCACGACGACGCCGGCGGTGGCACTGCGCACGGGGGTGCCGCGCCTGGCGAAGATGTCGATGCCGGCGTGGGAGCGGTCACGGCCGCGCGGAGCGCCGAACGTATCGGCGATCTGGCGGGGCCGCACGCCTTCCACCGGCACCGGAAGCTCGGTGGCCGGAGGCATCCGCGAGAGTGTCCACAGCAGTTTCGGTGCAGCGGCCCATGGGCTGTTCCACAGTGCCATGGCGGCAACGATCGCGATGACCAGCCACAGGCCGCGCAGCAGCCAGCGGCGCAGGCGACGGGCGGGGGAGGGCGATGTGTTCATGGTCTCCGACTGTAGCGCCGAGCCATGCTCGGCGGCTGTTGCTTTGCGGTCAAAGCGCAGTCGAGCATGGCTCAGCGCTACAGAACCGGGTCCAGTGGCACTTCGAAACTGCGCTTCAACGTTCCCAGTGCAACCGAGGTGCGGAAGCGCTCGATGTTGTCATCGCCGCCGAACAACCGCTCGGTGATCGCCTCGTACTCCTCCATCGACGCGGCCGACACCAGCAGCAGGAAATCGCCGTCGCCGGTGATCGAGTAGCACTGCTGCACCGCCGGGTCGTCCTGCACGCGGCGCTTGAACGGCGCCACGTGATCACGCTGCTCGCTGACCACGCGCACTTCGACGATGATGGTCAGCGGTCGCCCGACCTTGGCTGCGGCGACTACCGCCGCGTTGGCCGAGATCACACCGCTGTCCTGCAGGCGTTTGATCCGGCGTTGCACGGCCGGGGTGGACAGGTGCACGGTCTCGGCGATCTCGCGCTGCGGCAGGGTGTTGTCCCGCTGCAGCAGGTCGAGGATGGCGCGGTCGAAGCTGTCGAGCACGGGGGCGGTGGCCATGGCGAGCAGAAGTTGCACGAACGGGCTGTCAATTGAGCCAAGTGCTCGGCGCTGGCGCAATAGACTTTGCGCATGCAGACCTCACGACTTGCGCCGATGTTGCCGGCGCTGGCGGTGCTTGGCTCGGTCACCTCGCTGGCCATCGGCACCTCCTACGCAAAACACCTGTTCCCGCTGATCGGCGCCCAGGGCACCAGCGCGCTGCGCGTGGGCTTCTCGGCGCTGTTGCTGCTGCTGTTCTGGCGGCCGTGGCGCTGGAAGACCGGCCGCGCGGACGCGATCACCCTCCTGCGCTACGGGCTCACCCTGGGCCTGATGAACCTGCTGTTCTACATGGCCCTGCGCACGATTCCCTTCGGCATCGCGGTGGCCATCGAGTTCACCGGGCCGCTGACGGTGGCGATGCTGTCATCACGGCGACCGATCGACTTCGTCTGGGTGGGCTGCGCAGTGGTGGGGTTGTTGCTGCTGCTGCCGCTGGGCGGCGGCCCGGCGCTGGATCCGGCCGGCGTGCTGTATGCGATGGGCGCAGCGGCGTGTTGGGGGCTTTACATCGTATTCGGCAAGCGTGCCGGACACCTGCACGCCGGGCATTCGGTGTCGCTGGGGCTGCTGGCGGCTTCGCTGGTGGTGGTGCCGGTGGGCGTGGTGCATGCCGGTGCCGCGCTGCTCGACCCGAAGATCCTGGCAGCCGGGCTGCTGGTGGCGCTGGTGTCCAGCGCGATCCCGATGTCACTGGAGATGATGGCGCTCAAGCGCCTGCCGAAGGAGACCTTTGGCATCCTGATCAGCATGGAGCCGGCGGTGGCCGCGCTGTGGGCGATGCTGCTGCTGCACGAGCACCTGCATGGATTGCAGTGGCTGGCGATCGGTTGCACGGTGCTGGCTTCGGTGGGCAGCACGATGACCGCGCGGCGATTGAAGGTGCCGGTGGTCCAGGCCGGGTAGCGGCAGAGAGCGCGCGGACCAACGGTCCGCACCTACCGTAACGGCGAGTCAGCGCAGGGCGTCGGCCGGGACGTCGATCTGCATCGCCAGGGCGAGGTGATCGGAGAACGCGGCTGGTACGGCTTCCACGGTGCGGGTCTGCAGGCCACTGCTGACCAGGATGTGGTCGATGGCGCGGTCGGGGCGCCAGCTGGGGAAAGTCGGCACGATGCAGCCCGGGGGCTGCAGCCGGGTCTTCTGGTACAGCACCTGCATTTCCGGGCGTTCGGCCAAGCAGTTGAAGTCACCCATCAACACCGCGTTGGGGTGGTCGGACAACAGCTCGGCGATGAAGCCCAGCTGCGACATCCGCGAGCCCGCGCCCAGCGACAGATGCGCCACTGCCACCGCCAGGCCATCGGCGCCGTCGCCGAACTTGGCCAGCAGCACGCCGCGCCCGCCGATGCGGCCGGGCAGGGCGTGATCCTGCACTTCAACCGGTTCCAGCTTGCTCAGCAGGCCATTGGCGCTGGATGCGACCCCGCCCATGCGCCGGTTCGGCTGGTGACTCCAGTAGTTGAAGCCGGCGCGTTGGGCCAGGTAGTGGGTCTGGTTGGTGAAGCCCGAACGCAGGCTGCCCGGGTCGGCCTCCTGCAGGCCGACGATGTCATGGTCGCGCGCCAGCGTGGCGATCGCGTCCAGGCTGCTGCGCTTGCGACCCGCCGGCAGCGCATGTGACCAGCTGCGGGTCACATAGTCGCTGTAGCGGCGGGTACTTGAGCCGGCCTGGATGTTGGCCGTCAGCAAACGCAGGGTCCGTGTGCGGGGGGAATTCACGGCCGGGAACAACGTCCTTTGGATCAGTGAGCCTGGGCCGCACCGCGTTCGCGGGCGATCAGGTGGTCGGCAATGCGCAGCATGTCCGGGAAGCTCTTGCCCTTCACCAGGTACTTGCCGTTGACGATGATCGACGGGGTGCCGCTGATCTGGCTGCGCTGGGCGAACTGCTTGGCCGAGTTGGTCTTGGCATTCACCGCGAAGCTGCCCATGGTGGCGGCGAACTGCTTCGGATCGACGCCGTAGGCGGCGTAGAACTTGGCGATGTCTTCCACCGAGTCACGGCCGCGCTCGCCCTTCAGGGTCTTCTGCGAGTGGATGGCGGCGTACAGCGCTTCGTGGGTCTTTTCCTGCACGCCCAGGGTCTGCGCGGCGTAGAAGGCACGGGCGTAGTCATCCCAGGTGCCGCCGAACATGGCCGGCACGTAGACGAAGTTCACGTCGCTGGGCAGGCCGGCCTTCCACGGGCCGACCAGCGGCTGGAATGCGGCGCAGGCCGGGCAGACGTAGCCGAAGATCTCGGTCACTTCGATCTTGCCGGCAGCCGGCTGGAACGGCTGGCCGTTCGGGATCACCTGGTAATCGGCGCCTTCCACCGGGGCCGGGCCGGTCAGCGCGGCGGTGGTCGGGGCCGGCGCCGCGGCGGGGGCGGCTTCGGCCGGGGCCTTTTCGCCTTCGGCGGCAGCCGGAGCGGTGCCTTCGCTGCCCGCGGCCGGAGCGGCCGGTTCGGTGGCCGCCGGAGCTGCAGCCGGTTCGGCTGGCGCCGCGGTGGTGTTGGTGCTGCCGTCGTCGGCCTTGCAGGCCGCCAGGATCGGCAGCAGCGCTGCGAGGGCGAGGGCGTAACGGATCTTCATGGAAACGTCTCCAGCATCTGGAAAGGTGGGGGCCGGCGCCAGGCGCCAGCCAGGGGGAAATGATGACATGCGGCGGCGACAGCGCCGTGTCGATGGTGTGTGTTGGTTCAGCGGCCGCGGGCGGCGCGGGCCTGGGCGATCAGGGCCGAGGCGATGCGCAGCTGGTCGTCGAAGCTGTTGCCGCGCACCAGATACTGGCCATTGATGATCAGCGCCGGGGTACCCGGGATCCTGGTGCGCTGGGCGAACGCACGGGCGGCATCGACCTTCTTCTGTACGGCATCGCCGCGCAGGGCCTGCAGATAACGGTCCGGGGTCACCCCGTAGGCCTTGTAGAAGGTGGCAAGCTCATCGGCCGAAACGTTCTGCATCGGCAGCGAGCCATCCTGGTGCAGGGCCTTGAAGACCGCCGCGTGGCTGCGCTTGGCCACGCCGACTTCGTCGGCGGCGTAGTAGGCCAGGGCCCATGCATCCCAGGCGCCACCGAAGGCGGCCGGGACCGGGGTGAAGCGCACGTCGGCCGGAAGCTTGGCCGCCCAGGCTTCCAGTTGCGGTTCAAAGTGGGCGCAATGCGGGCAGGTGTAGCCGAAGACCTCGACCACCTCGATCTTGCCGGCCAACGGCTGGAACGGGCCCGGCTGCGCGATGCGCTCGTAGTCTTTGCCCTCGACCAGCGGGGCATTGGCGGGGGTGGCGGCGCAGGCTGCCAGCGGCAGCAGTACCAGCACGGACAACAGCAGGCGGGAAATCAACCTCATCGACACGCATCTCCGTTGAAAAAAGCAACGCCGGCGCAGCCGCCGGCGTGAAGGAACATACCGCAGCCGTGGGCCGACGTGGCGGCCCAGGCCGACCAGTGGTGGTCAGGGGGCGGCAGCCGGTTGCGTCGGCGTAGCTGCAGCGGCCACGTCGTCGGCCTTGTTGTGCAGGCCCTGCAGGTAGCTCGACAGCGCCTGCACCTCCTGCTCGCTCAGCTTCTGCGCGACCGTGGCCATGATCTGGAAGTGTGCCTTGTCGGTCTCGTTGGTCTGGCCGGCCTGGTACTCCTGCAGGCGGCGCGCGACATAGCTGGCGTGCTGGCCACCGAGATGCGGATAGGCCGGGCCGGGATTGCCGGCACCGCTGGGGCCATGGCAGGCCATGCAGGCCGGCAGGCCGCGCTTTGCATCGCCCCCGCGGTACAGCTGCTGGCCGATCTCGTAGAACTTCATGCCCTTGTAGGGGCCCTCGGTGACCGCCGTGTCATCGGCAATGCCGGCGTTGGCTTTCTGCGTGGCGAAGTAGGCGCCGATATCACGCATGTCCTGCGGGGTGAGGTTCTGCACGAACGGCACCATCGCTACCGCGGCGCCGGAACTGCGCTGGCCATTGGCGATCAGCGCCATCTGCTGGGCCACGTAGCGTTCGCTCTGGCCGGCAATGGACGGATACATCTCCACCGTGGAATTGCCGTCGACGCCATGACAGGCCGCGCAGGCCGAGGCCTTGGCCTGGCCGGCCTTGGCATCGCCCCAGTGGGTCTTGCTGAAATCCACCTCCAGCGAGGCGGTATTGATCGGCCCGTTGTCGGGCAGCGGGGTCAACGTGGTCTGCGCGAACGCAGCAGCGGCAACGACTACAGCAGTGGCAAGGGCGGATACGGCAAGAACGCGAGCGTGGCGCATGCTGAAGCTCCGTATGGACCGGGCCGGGCGGCGGCCGCCGGCATCGCCCGGATTATCAACGCCGTTTCAGCACACGGTCAACGCAGCAGTGCAGCAAAATGCCCGCAGCGGCCGCCGGCACGGGCGCGCGGCGTCGCAACATGCGATCCTAGGCATATGTCATTGCTCATCGAACGCGCCCGTTACCACCTTTCGGCCCACAACGTGCGGCAGCTGCCGCCCGACGAAGGCGCCGAAGTGGCCTTCGCCGGCCGCTCCAACGCCGGCAAGTCCAGTGCGCTCAACGCGCTGACCCGCCAGAACGCCCTGGCCCGTGTCTCCAAGACCCCTGGCCGCACCCAGCAGCTGGTGTTCTTCCAGGTCACCCCGGAAGCGCATCTGGTCGACCTGCCAGGTTACGGCTACGCCAAGGTGCCGCTGGACCTGCAGGCG
The DNA here is from genome assembly GCF_049384845.1 of Stenotrophomonas sp. CASM101. Classification (NCBI taxonomy): domain Bacteria; kingdom Pseudomonadati; phylum Pseudomonadota; class Gammaproteobacteria; order Lysobacterales; family Lysobacteraceae; genus Stenotrophomonas; species Stenotrophomonas sp. CASM101. The sequence goes on from NZ_JBMRFR010000007.1 coordinate 216,920, forward strand.
CACTGGCAGGCCTTCATCGACAAGTACTTCCGCACCCGCGAAGCCCTGAAGGGGCTGGTGGTGGTGATGGACATCCGCCATCCGCTGAAGGACTACGACCGGCAGATGCTGTCCTACGCCGTGCAGCGCGGCCTGCCGGCGCACGCGTTGCTGACCAAGGCCGACAAGCTCAGCCGCAGCCAGCAGATGCAGTCCCTGCAGAAGGTGCGCAAGGAGCTGCAATCGGCCTACGGTGACAGCGTCAGCGTGCAGGTGTTCTCCGGCGAAGACCGTACCGGCGTGGACGAAGCCCGCGGCGTGATCGGCGGCTGGCTGGGGCTGGAGTAAGGCATCCCCTGCCTTCCTGTAGAGCCGAGCCTACGCTCGGCTGTGGAATCCCGGCACGCTGAGCGCGGTAGCCGAGCATGGGCTCGGCTCTACACGGGTCATTTCAACGGCGAATACTCCGCCGGCACCCACGCATAGGCCTTGCCCTCGCCACGCACATGGCCCAGGCCGGGGAACGGCAGGTGCGCACCGGCCACCCACCAACCGTTGGCGGTGGCCTGCTGCAGCAGCCCGCGACGGCTGGCGATGGCCGCCTTGCGGTCCGAATCGGCCTCGAATGCCGCTTCCGGATGCGCGAACTGCACCGCGTGGAAGTGCAGCACATCGCCCCATACCAGCAGTGACTGGCCCTGGCTGTGGAACCGGTAGGAGACATGGCCGGGGGTGTGGCCATGGGTGTCCATCGCCACCGCGCCGCCGGGCAGGGCATCGCCGGGGCTGAAGGTGCGCAGGTGGCCGCTGGCCTGATACGGCGCCACCGCGTTGCGTGCCAGCGGGAAGGCGAAGCGCACGCCCTTCGGCGCGGTGGCCTCGCTGGCTGGGTTGAGCCAGTAATCGGCATCCGCCTTGGACAGCCACACCGTGGCATTGGGATAGGCCGGCTTGCCCTGCGCGTCGAGTACGCCGCACAGGTGGTCCGGATGGGCGTGGGTCAGCAGCACCTCATCCACCTCGGCCGGATCCACGCCGGAGGCGCGCAGATTGCCCAGCACCTGGCCCAGGCCGGGGCCGAAGCACTGCGCGGTGCCGGTGTCGACCAGGGTCAGGTGGTTGCCCTGGCGGATCAGGAACGCATTGATCGCGGTCTGCAGGCCCTTCTTGTCTTCCGGCACGTAACGGCCTTCCAGCAGGCGGCTGACCAGCGTCGGCGGCACGTCCACCACTTCCTGCCGACCCAGCGCGACCACGCCGTCGAACAGGGCGGTGACCTGCAAGGCGCCGACGCGCTGGTGGTAGACGCCCGGTACCTGTCGGGTGGGGGCGGGCGAGGTGGCTTCGGCCAGCGCGGCCAGCGGCAGGGAGGAGAGGGCCAGCAGCAGGGCGGAGCGAAGGGGAAGGTGGCGCAGGGTCATGAGGGGTCTCGGTGGATGACGGGCGGTTCTGTTGGCCTAGCGTGCCGTGGCTGGCGTGTGCGCGGCGCTCAAACCACTGCGTGGAATGCTCAGGGGGGGGGCTGCAGGGCTGCGCCCTGCACCCGCAGAGGCAACGGCCGCAGCCGAAGCAACAGCAACAGCAACAGCAACAGCGGGCTATCCGTGGGATGGCGGGGTGGGGCCGGTTGCGGGAGACGCCGTAAACCCATCCCTGAAGTGACCCCCGAGACTTGGACAGGGGTCAGGCGGCCGATTGGGCCTGTTGGGCCTGCTCCCGGTACTGTACCGGGCTCAGGCCCTTCAATTTCAATTTGATTCGCTCTTGGTTGTAGTACTGGATGTATTCCACCAGCCCCGCCTCCAGACTCTCGATGCTGTCAAAGCTGTTCAGGTAAAAGAGCTCCGACTTCAGCGTCCCAAAGAAGCTCTCCATCGCTGCATTGTCCAGGCAGTTGCCACGCCGGGACATGCTTTGTTTCAAAGAGTGCTTTTCCAGCATGTGCCGGTAGTTTTCATGCTGGTACTGCCAGCCCTGATCGGAGTGGATCATGGGGCGCTCATCCGGCGAAAGCTTCTTGATGGCCTCCTCCAGCATCTGACCTACCAGATCGAACACGGGCTGGCGCTTGATCTGATAAGCCACGATTTCGCCGTTGTAGAGGT